>CAKUCE010000121.1 GCA_934643535.1 uncultured Clostridia bacterium
TTTCCCTGCATGTCAAGAGTATAAATGTTGGTATAGAGATTATATTTGCCTTTATTCTCCACGTGAAAGTCGATATCCAGCACACGGACACCGATGGACTGGAAATAATCATTGATAAAAGCGATGGTTTCTACCCGGTGAATGAATTTGACCTCTACATGCTTGACGGAATTGACCTTCACCACCCGCTGCAGAAGAACCAGCGTTACCATGACGAGACTGCAGCCTACAATAGCGATAAAATAGTAGCCCATCCCGATGGCCAGTCCCAGACAGGCGGCATTCCACAGCGAAGCGGCTGTGGTCAGACCGGCGATTTTCTTTTGGCTGATAAAAATCGTGCCAGCGCCCAAAAAACCGATGCCGCTGATGACCTGTGCGCTGATGCGCCCGTAGCTGACCGCGATACCGGTGTTGGGATTATTCATATTCAGGGTAATGGTATCGGCAATGTTCATGCATTCGATCAAAGCAATCGTTGCTGCTCCCACGCAGACCAGCACGTGAGTCCGCATGCCGGCAGGACGGTTTTTCCGTTCACGCTCAATGCCAATGACGCAGCCGACGGTGACGGCCAGAAGGAGACGAAGGGAAATTTCCCACCACGTCACTTTCGCTCAACTCCATTCGTATCATAAAAATCAGAAAATACGGTACAAGGAAACCACCTTGCCAAGAATCGTGACCTCCGGGACGATGATCGGCTCCATAGTCGGATTTTCCGGCTGCAGACGAAAATGCCCGTTTTCCCGGTAAAAACGCTTTACGGTCGCGTCGTCTTCCACCATGGCTACCACAATGTCCCCGTTGTAGGCGGTAGGCTGTTTACGCACTACCACATAATCGCCGTCCATGATGCCGGCCTCAATCATGCTTTCGCCGCGAACCCCCAGGACGTAATGCTCGCCTTCGCCCAGCATGCTTTGAGGCAGTGCGATATAATCCTCGATATTTTCCGTTGCCAGAATAGGCGTACCGGCGCTGACACGGCCAACGATCGGCACGTTGATCATCTCCGTCCGGTACATCTGATGATCCGATGGGACGGAAATGGCCCGGGGCTTCATGGAATCCCGGTAAAGCAGTCCCTTTTTTTCCAGACGAATCAAATGTCCATGCACGGTAGAGGTGCTTTTCAGCCCCGTGGCGTCGCATATTTCCCGTACAGATGGGGGATACCCCTTCTGCAGCGTGGCTTTTTCGATATAAGCGAGGATTTTGGCTTGGGTGTCGCCCCGCTGGTTTGCCATGCATACCTCACATCCTTTGGCTCCATAGTATCCAATAGAATAACACAAGAAAACTCTTTTGGCAAGGGTTGGGGAACGAATGTTTCTATCATGAATGAAATTCGGCGGTGTTCAGACATTTATTGGGACTGTTTGTCCGCTTCAGTTTCTTTTTCCGGTTCCATTTCCGGCAGATGAACGTTTTTAGCCGCTTCCCGCCGCCGCTGATCGCTCATGGCGGCATAGTGCTTTCGGGTCGTATTCACGTCCGAATGGCCCAAGGCGTCAGCCACCAGATAAATGTCCTCGGTCTCGTGATAAAGACGGGTGGCGTAGGTACTCCGCAGCTTGTGCGGACTCATGCGCTTTTTCAGCGGCACTGCGATGGCACAGTATTTTTTGACCATGATCTGTACGGCACGCTGGGTCATTCGTTTCTTTTGCAGGGAAAGAAACAGCGCATTCTCGTTGGCCTTATCAGTCTGAATGAGTTTTCGTTCGTCCAGATAAGCTTTCAGCGCGTCGGCAACCTCCTGGGGGTAATAAAGAATGACCTGATTGCCGCCTTTGCGTGTCACAAGCACAGCATTGAGCTGAAAATCCAGATCATCCATATTCACGCCGACACACTCGCTGACACGCATGCCCGTTCCCAGAAACAGCATGAGGATCGCAACATCCCGCGTTTTGGTCAGTTTGTGAAACTTTTGCTGACGTTCCGTCAATGCCGAGCCGTCGGAGGCTACACTCAGCAGCCGGTCGACTTCTTCATTGATGAGATACAAAATCGGTTTTTCATGCAGCTTCGGCAGCGAAACCAGCGCAGCGATGTTGGAGGAGATCCGTTCAGATTTGAACAGAAAGTCGAAATAGGAACGCAGCGTAGAAAGCTTTCGCATCACACCGCACTCATGGTTGCGCAAGGCCTTGGGCGGTGTACCGTCCTCGGCAAGCGTTTCATTTTTGAAATAGAGAGTCAGGTAGTCTGCATAGGTACGCAGGTCACGCCCCGTGAAATGGTCAATATCAGCGTCTGTCCATTCTGAGGGCTTTTTTTCGGCATAATAGGGGATTTCCCTGGCAGCAAATTCGCAAAATGTCCCTAAATCAATCGTGTATGCCATACGGGTCAACGGACTGGTGGTCATGGCGATGGAGGTAATGAAGTCTGCGCAGGAAGCCGGAAGCGCCTGAAGCATTTTTCGAGTACGTTCGGTTCGCTCGGCGGCCAGATGCTCCTGATAGTTCTCGTTGGACATAAAAGTCATTTCCTTCCTGACAATTCCCTTTTCATATGTATCTTTTCGTAAAAGTATTCTTTAGCGAAAAGATTTATTTTAGTATACGCTCCTTTCCCCTTCACGTCAAGAACGTTTTTCGATCCTGAATTCTGGCAGATGATCCGGTGACCGGTCGCTGGTACAACGTTTTTGTTTTCGGAAAAACAAAAAACCGACGCATAACGATGCGCCGGAAAGAAAATAAAATTTTTTCAGGAGGCTCAGGTCTCTTCCCCACCATTGATGCGGCGATACTCCGCAATGGCGGACGTGGCCAGCTCGTCGCATCGATTGTTCCATGGGTTATCGGCGTGCCCCTTCACTTTATGGAATGTTACGTCATGCTTTTTCAGCTTAATGATCTGCAAAAGCAGCTTCCAGAGATCCATATTCTCGACCGGCTCTTTTTTGCTGTTTTTCCAGCCGTTTTTCTGCCAGTTGTCAATCCACCCCTGACGAAAAGCATTGACAGTGTAGGCTGAGTCAGAATACACGTCCACCACGCAGGGTTCCTTCAACGCGCCGAGGCCGCTGATGACTGCGAAAATCTCCATGCGGTTATTGGTGGTATCCGCCATAAATCCGGACATTTCCTTGGTTTTGCCCTGAAAGCTCAAAATGCAGCCCCAGCCGCCCGGCCCGGGGTTGCCGGAGCAGGCACCGTCTGTATACAGCGTTACCTGTTTTTTGGGTTTGATCTCACTCATCGTTCGTTCTTTCTCCGTTCATAGGCTTGGGCAAATTTGCGGTTTCGTTGAGCACAGGCATCCATAGCGTTCATAATGATCCCCCGCAGGCCGCTCTTTTCCAGCACTGCTACCGCTTCGATGGTAGTTCCTGCGGGAGAACACACATTGTCCTTCAGCTGCGCCGGATGTTCCCCCGAACAAAGCACCATTTTGGCCGAGCCAAGAACTGCCTGCGCGGCGGCCTGAATCGCCACCTTTCGCGGCAGACCCAGCTTTACCGCTCCGTCGGCCATGGCTTCAATAAACATGTATACATACGCCGGACTGCTGCTTGTTGTTGCCACGACCGCGTCAAACAGGCTTTCCGGGAACGACTGAACCATGCCCAGACAGGAAAACAGCCCTTTGGCCCATTTCAGAGACGCCGCATTGAAGGTGTTCTCTTCGCAGAAAGCGGTATAACCCTCTCCAACCAGTGCAGGCGTATTCGGCATTACGCGAAGCAGCTGCGTTCCGCTGTCGCGCACCAGCAGTCCGTCCTGAAGCATTTCCATGGTCCAGCCTGCGGCAATGGAAATTAGACGCTTGTTGCGCACATGACGCTGTATTTCCTGAAGCAGTCCCTTCATATACTGCGGCTTCACCGCCAGCAGAATGAAGTCGCTTTCCTTGATCAACTGCAAATTGTTCTCCATGACGGTTACAGGATACACGTCGCTGAATTTTTTGCATTGCTCGGGATTGACGTCGTAAATGTTGGTTTCATAGGCCTTTACATAGTCGTTTTGAATCGCGGCCTTAAGAATGGTAGAGCCCATGTTGCCCATTCCGATAACGCCGAATTTCATTGGTCTTGTTCCTCCTTCGTATCCGGGCCTGAAAAGGGCCCGGGAAATGCATCCCAGGCCACGAGGTTTTACTCCTTGGGAACCGCCGGTTCCACCATGGTGGTTCCGACCTTGGCGTTTGCGTCGCGCACATGCTTACGAACGCTTAGCGTGATCGCCTTCTTGGGGCATTTCTTCACACACTCGCCGCAGCCGGTGCAGGCCTCATTGACCTCGTGTACTTGTTTCAATTCGCCGGAAATTGCTTCAAACCTGCATGTCCGCTTACAAATTGTGCAACCAATACAAAGATCGCGGTCAATTGCTGCAATTTTTCGATTATCAAAATCGCCCCAGATGGCTCCCGTGGGACAGGTTTCAGCGCACATCATGCAGCTCGTACATTTTTCCCGGTCAATCACCGGCAAATGATTCTGAATGGTGATCGCGTCAAATTTACAGGCATCCCGGCAAAGCTCACAGCCAATGCAACCGATTTTGCAGTTGTCGCTGACCAGAAATCCCTCTTCGGCCGCGCGGCACAGCAGGCGGACGGGCAAAGTTTCCGGCTGAAGGCTCAGCACTTCCTTGGGGCACGCTTTGACGCACGCGCCGCAGCTCTGGCATTTTTCCGGATCTACCTTGGCGATTTTGGAATACTCGTCAATATGGATCGCATCAAACTTACAGGCACGCACACAGGTGCCAAGCCCCAGACAGGCGTATTTACAGGCCCGGTTTCCGTCGTTTACCAGCGTGGCGGCCACACAATCCTGAATTCCATGATACGGAAATTTGGTTTTACAACGGTCCAGCGTACCCTGACAGACGACGGTCGCCACGTTCCGGGGGCCGGAGGACGTGTCTTCCACGCCCATGATCTCCGCTACCTGCCTGGCAACGTCCGCGCCGCCCACAGGGCAGGCGTTTACGGGCGCTTTGCCCTGCGCGATGGCGTCGGCCAGCGCGTCGCAGCCTGCATACCCGCATCCGCCGCAGTTCGCGCCGGGGAGACAGTTCCGCACCGCGTCACGGCGCGGATCGCTGGGAACCTCAAACACCTTATTGGCGAGGGTGAGCAGCAGCCCGAAAAGCAGGCCAAGACCGCCAAGCACCAATGCCGCAATCAAAATAGTCGTCATATCGCCCTCTCCTTTCCACGGTTACAGCAGACCTGAGAAGCCCTGAAAAGCGAGGGACATCAGACCGGCAATGATCAGCGCGCCGGGAAAGCCCTCCATCCATTTGGGCATATTGCTTCGTGCCAGCCGTTCCCGGATGTTGGCAAAAATCACGATGGCCAGCGTAAAGCCGATGGCGGCGCTGAAGCCGTTGACCACGGACTCGATCAGGTTATAGCCCTGCCGGGAGTTCAAAAGCGCTACGCCCAGCACGGCGCAGTTGGTGGTGATCAGCGGCAGGTACACGCCCAATGCCTGATACAGGGAATGACTCAGTTTTTTCAACGCCAGTTCCACGATCTGTACCAGCGCGGCGATGACCAGAATGAATGCAATGGTCTGCATGAATTGCAGATGAAGCGGAATCAGCAAATACGTCTCGATAATATAGGTAAAAAAGGAAGCGATGGTCATTACGAAAGTAACGGCCAGTCCCATGCCCAGCGCCGTTTCGGATTTTTTGGATACACCCAGAAACGGGCAGATGCCCAAAAACTGCGACATGACAAAGTTGTTGACCAGCACGCTTCCCACCACGATCAGAAGCAGGTTATTCATGCCATCTCCTCCTTTGCCTTTTCACTTTTGCGTTTTGCAAGGGCGTCTGTCAGAGCATTGACGACCAGCAGAAGCAGCCCCAGAAATACGAATCCGCCGGAGGAAGTCTGAGCGAACGCCATAGGCTGATAGCTTTCAGGCATTACCTGCATCCCGAAGATTGTGCCCAATCCAACGCATTCCCGGATCGAGGACAGAATGGTCAGGGCCAGCGTAAAGCCAAGCCCCATGCCCAGTCCGTCCGCTACGGAAGGCAGAGGAGGATTTTTGAAGGCAAAGGCTTCTGCCCGGGCAAATATGATGCAGTTCACCACGATCAGCGGGATGTAGATGCCCAGCGTGGAGGACATGGACGGCAAAAATGCCTTGATCAGAAGGTCGATGATGGTCACAAAGGTAGCGATGACCACCACAAAGCTGGGAATGCGTACCTTTTCTGGAATGATATTGCGCAGAAGGGAAATCACCAGATTGGAGAAAACCAACACAAAGGTGGCTGCCAGACCCATGCCCAATCCGCTGGATGCCGCCTTGGAAATGGCCAATGTGGGACACATGCCCAGCAACAGCCGGAAGGTGGGATTCTCATTGAGAATGCCGTTCATAAAGACTTTTCGAAGCTCTTTGAATTTCATGCCTTGGCTCCCTCCTTCCCCTGCGTATCCTTGACTTCTCTGGCGGGTCTGACATAGCCGAAAGGCTTGCGCATGGTCAGCTTGTCAATAAGCGGCGTAAGCACGTTCATGAACAGAATACCGAAGGAACAGCCTTCCGGATAGCCTGCGTTATAGAAACGGACTACAAACAGAATCAGCGCACAGCCAACGCCCATGATCCACTGCCCCGGCTTGGTAATGGGACTGGTAACGTAGTCCGTCGCCATGAAGAAGGCGCCCAGCATCAGACCGCCGCTGAGCAGTTGATACAGTGCATTCTGAGAGCCGCTTTCCGCGGAGTAAATCGTCCCCGTCTGAATCCAGAACAGCAGGAACGCCGTGCCCAGGAAGGAAACCGGGATACGCCAGTCGATCACGCCGCGAACGATCAAGTAAATGCCGCCCAGCAGCAGGGTCAGCTTGCAGGTTTCCCCCAGCATACCGGGAATATTGCCGCTGAACAGCTGCCACAGTGTAAAGCTGCCAGCGTTTTTCGCCAGCGGCGTAGCCATGGCTACCGCATCCGCCGCTTCCCGGCCAAGACCGAAAAGCTGGCCTGCATTTGGAGCGACCGTCTGGTTCATCAGCGCCGTCCAGGACAGCATGA
Source organism: uncultured Clostridia bacterium (assembly GCA_934643535.1). Classification (GTDB taxonomy): domain Bacteria; phylum Bacillota; class Clostridia; order Christensenellales; family Aristaeellaceae; genus Limiplasma. The sequence goes on from CAKUCE010000121.1 coordinate 7,028, forward strand.
GAATCGTACGGGCCGCCAGCGCCGGGTTCATAAAATTCTGTCCGAGTCCGCCGAAAAACTGCTTCACCAGCACGATGGCCAGCACCGCGCCGACCGCCGCGACCCACCAGGGCGCGCCTGCAGGCAGGTTGAACGCCAGCAGAAGTCCCGTCACCACAGCGCTCAGGTCGCCGATGGTGGACTTTTTATGAAAGATTTTTTCAAACAGCCATTCGCTTCCGACGGCAAAAACAACCGATACAAGAATCAGGGAAAGCGCCTGCCGGCCAAAGAACCATACGGCGGCCAGCGCGGTGGGAAGCAGGGCGATCACCACGTCCAGCATCAGATTCCGGGTGGTGACACGCTGATTGCGAAGAAACGGCGAGGATGAAACCACGAGCTTTTTTTGCATGGCTTACTTCCCTCCCTTTCCTGCCGCTTCACGGCGGCGTTTGGTAATGATGCGCTTGCAGATACGGCAGCTTTGGGTCAGATTGCGGCGGGACGGACAACTCCATGAGCAGGCGCCGCATTCCATACAGTTCATGACGCCCAGCGCCTCCGCGTCCTCGTAGAGATCTTTTCGCATGCACTGGTCGATCTGCGTAGGCGAAAGCAGCATGGGACAGGCATCCACGCAGCGGCCGCAGCGAATGCAGGGGCCTTCCTCTTCCAATGCGCTGAGCTTGTCCAGCGCCAGAATGCCGCTGCAGCCTTTGGTGACGGGAATATCCTCCCGGCTGATGGCCATTCCCATCATGGGTCCGCCGTAAATCAGCATTTTGGTTTCGGGCAGAAGTCCGCCGGAGGTATCCAGGAACCACTCCACCGGAGACCCGATGCGGGCCAGATAATTGGCCGGCTTTTGCACGGTACCGCCGACGGTGAGCACCCGGTCCACTACGGGGCGGCCCTCGTAAACGGCTCGTTTGATGACATAGCAGGTGTCCACGTTCAGCACGATCACGCCAATATCCAGCGGCAGCGCGCCATTGCGCACTTTCCGACCGGTCAGCGCATAGACCAGTTGTTTTTCACCGCCCTGCGGATAACGGGCCTGGAGAGCCAAAACCTCCATCCCTTCATGGTCTTCGCAGGCTTTCTTCATGGTTTCGATCGCATCCGGCTTATTGCTTTCGATGCCGATTTTCACCGTGGGAATCGAAAGCGCCCGGCGAACGGTTTCGATTCCCTGCACGATCTCTTCCGCTTTTTCCAGCATCAGCCGGTGGTCGGCGGAAAGATAAGGTTCGCACTCCGCGCCGTTGATGACCAGTGTATCTACTTTTTTTCCGTCTGGAACGGTCAGCTTCACCGCGGTCGGAAAAGTGGCTCCGCCCATACCGACGACGCCCATTTCCCGGCAAAGCTCGGCCAGCTCTTTAGCCGTCAGCTTCTCCGGCTCGGCCACGGGATGAAGCTCCACCCATGTATCCTGAAAATCATTGTCAATGACGACGGAATTGACCTGGGTTCCGTTGGCCACGATGCAGGGAAGCACATCCACCACCTTGCCGGAAATGGAGGCGTGGACCGCCGCGCTGACAAAGCCCGTCGGCTCCCCTATTTTCTGACCGGCCTTTACCAGATCGCCCTTCTGGACCAGGGGCTTGCAGGGCGCGCCGATATGCTGCTGCAGCGGGATAGCCACACGGGATGGCTGCGGCGCTTCGACGATGGGAAGACCGGCCGTCGCCGCCTTGCCGCCAACGCCCTCCTGCGGATGGATTCCTCCGGGGAAGCGATAAACGGAGCTCATGAAAAATTCATCCTTCCTATACAAGTATCAAAATTGTTGCCTATAACAAACATTATAGCACAATCCCGCCGTACAGAAAAGATGAATTCCCAAATTTGTCTAAACTTATGCCAGATGTTCCTTTTTCCATTTTACGCCTGCGTTCAGAAGCGCCCTTGCATGGGCGAAGCCGCTTGCCTGCTGGTCGCTACTGACGCCGATGAGGCGTGCGACCTCGTCAATGCGTCCATTTTTATCCAGCTCCGTGACGGTGGTATAGGTACGCGCTTCAATGACGTTTTTCTGAACGCGGTACTGAGTATCCGCCATAGCGGCGATCTGCGCCAGATGAGTCACGCACAGAACCTGATGATACTTGGCGATCGAGGCCATCTTTTCAGCCACCACCTGCGCGATATGACCGCTGATGCCCGTGTCGATCTCGTCGAAAATCATGCAGGGAATGCCCTCGTGAGCCGCCCCCGCCGCTTTCAGCGCCAGCATCAGACGGCTCAATTCGC
>CAKUCE010000122.1 GCA_934643535.1 uncultured Clostridia bacterium
CGGGGCAGGGGCTTCATTTCGCCCATGGGCTTGCCGTACTCCAGCAGCCGGGCCAGATTGATCTCCGCCACAATGGCCCGGCGGGGCATGGCGAAGGCCTCCCGAACCGTGGGATGAACCTCGCCCAGCGCCGCGAAGACCTGCTGGCCGCGCACCAGACGGGCGCAGCGGCCGGGATGATAGTAGCAGTCGCCGCCCGCCTCCACCTCGCAGGAAATGCCGCAGGCGTTCAGCAGAGCTTCCACCGCGCCGCGCAGGGTGAAAAAGTCCGCGTCCTCGCCGTAAATGCCCATGCACAGGGTCTGGGTCTCGGTGGGCAGCCCCTCCGCCGTGGGGTGATGGGGATCGAACACCGCCGCCATCTCATACAGAGAAGCGCTTTCCGTGGCGTGGTTCATGTTGAAGGACAGGGTCTTGAGCATGTCGCAGACCAGCGTGGGCCGCATGACGGCAGTGTCCTCGCCCAGAGGATTGCGGATGTCCATGGGCTGCATCCGCAGGTCGCTTTCCGGCAGACCCAGCTTGGCGATCTCCTTCCGGCCGGTGAAGGAGTAATTCATGATCTCCAGATAGCCCATGCCCTGCAGAAGCCGGCCCAGCTTGTTCTTCAGGTGCTTCATGGGGCTGACGCCGCCCTGCGTGGTGCTGCCCTTGAGGGGCGTCGCGCCGATGTGGTCGTAGCCGTACATCCGCAGGCATTCCTCGCAGACGTCCGCCTCGCCGTCCAGATCCTCCCGGAAGGAAGGCACCTTCACGGTGAGCGTGTCGCCTTCCCGGGTGGTTTCAAAGCTCAGCTTGTTGAGGATGCGCACCATGTCGTCGGCGGGGATTTCCACGCCCGCCCGGTTCTGGATGCGCTTCACGCTGGCGGTGATCACCTGCAGGGGCTTGGGGTCGGGGTAGAGGTCGATGGCGCCGCTGACCACATCGCCCGCGTTCAGCACGTTCACCAGATGGCAGGCCCGGTCCAGCGCCTCCATGACGGTGGCGGCGCAAACGCCGCGCTCGAAACGGCCGCTGGCCTCGGTGCGCATCCCCAGCGCGCGGCTGGTGAGGCGGATGGCGGTGCGGTCGAAGGCGGCGCATTCGAACATCACGTCGGTGGTGCCTTCGATGATCTCGCTTTCCTCGCCGCCCATGATGCCCGCCAGACCGGTGGCATTGTTCGCGTCGCAGATGCACAGATCATCCGTCCGCAGCTTCCGCTCCACGCCGTCCAGCGTGGTCAGCACTTCGCCCTCATGGGCCCGGCGGACAATGATCTCCCGGCCCGCCACCTTGCTCAGGTCAAAGGCGTGCATGGGGTGGCCGTACTCGATCATGACGAAGTTGGTAATGTCCACGATGTTGTTGATGGAGCGCAGGCCCGCCGCGTGCAGGTACTTCCGCAGCCACAGGGGCGAGGGCGCGATGCGCACGTTCTTGATGACCCGGGCCGCGTAGCGGGGGCACAGATCGGGCGCTTCCACGCGAACTTTTACTTCGTCGTGAATGTCGCCGCCCGCTTCGGTCACGTCGGTCTTGGGTGCTTTGAACGTGGTATCCAGCGCAGCGGCGGTCTCCCGGGCAATGCCCACCGCGCACAGGCAGTCGGGACGGTTGGCCAGAATTTCGAAATCCACGGCGTAGTCGTCAATGCCCAGAATGGGACGCACGTCGCTGCCCACGGCGTATTCTTCGTTGAAAATCAGCAGGCCCGCATCGCCCACGCTGGGGTACAGCTCCTGCGGCACCTTCAGTTCCGTAGCGGAACAGAGCATTCCTTCGGAGATCATGCCCCGCAGCTTGCCCTTTTTAATCTTCACGCCGCCGGGCAGGTGAGAGCCGTCCAGCGCCACGGGCACCAGCACGCCCGCCTTCACGTTGGGCGCGCCGCAGACGATGTGCAGCGGCTCCTCGCCGCCCACATCCACGGTGCATTGGTGCAGGTGGGTGCCCTCCACGTCCTCGCAGGTCAGCACCCGGCCCACGACCACCTTGTCCATGCCGTCGGCCACGTCCTCCACGCCCTCCACGGCGGTGCCGGTCATGATCATTCTGCTTTCATATTCCTTGGGGCTGACGGGAATGTCCGCGTATTCCCGAATCATATTCATACCCAGTTTCATCGTTCATTCCCTCCTTAGCGAAGCTGTCCCAGCAGGCGGGCGTCGCCCTCGTAGAGCAGACGCATATCGGTGATGCCGTAGCGCTTCATGGCGATGCGCTCCAGGCCGATACCGAAAGCGAAGCCGGAATACTTGTGGCTGTCGATGCCGCACATTTCCAGCACCTTGGGGTTCACCATGCCGCAGCCCAGCACTTCCACCCAGCCGGTGTCCTTGCAGATGCGGCAGCCCTTGCCGTGGCAGGCAGAGCAGGTCAGGTCCACCTCGGCGCTGGGTTCGGTGAAGGGGAAGAAGCTGGGGCGGAAGCGGGTGGATACGTCGCTGCCGTAGAGCTTTTTGGCGAAGGCCTCCAGCGTGCCGCGCAGGTCGGACATGCTGACGTTTTCGTCCACCACCAGACCCTCCATCTGATGGAATACGGGGCTGTGGGTCGCGTCCACCTCGTCGGCGCGGTAAACGCGGCCGGGGCAGATGATGCGGATGGGCGGCTTGCGGGTCAGCATGGCGCGGGCCTGCATGGGGCTGGTATGAGTGCGCAGCACGATATTGTCGTCCATGTAGAAGGTATCCTGCGCGTCCCGGGCGGGATGGTTCTTGGGCAGGTTCATCAGCTCAAAATTATAGTGATCCAGCTCCACCTCGGGGCCTTCCATCACCTCGAAGCCGAGGCCGGTGAAGCAGTCGATCAGCTCGTCCATCACCAGAGTGATGGGGTGGGCGCTGCCCACCTTCACGGGACGGCGGGGTTCGGTCACGTCGATGGTCTCCGCTTTCAGGGCGGCTTCCCGCTCCAGCTTCTGCAGCACCTCCTGCCGCTCGTTCATGCGCTCGGTCAGCCACTGACGGGCTTCGTTGATCTGCGCGCCTACCTTGGGCCGCTCCTCCGGGGCCAGCTTGCCCATGCCCTTGAGCAGCTCGGTCAGGGTGCCCTTCTTGCCAAGCACCTTGACGCGCAGCGCGTCCAGCGCGGCGGTGTCCTTCATTTCGGAGAGGTTCTGTTCCACCTGCTCCCGCAGTTCCCGCAGAGTATCTGTCACTGCCATGATGGGGTTCCTCCTTCTATCGGTTCATCTGAATGGAATGGTGAAGCTCATGCTTTTCCCAGCAGACCGGGGATTTCCGACTCTCCGTACACGGGAACGCCGCGTTCCCGAAGCAGCTGGGCGAACACGCCGTCGCCCTCCGTCAAAGCGCCGGAAAAGCTGCCGTCGTAGATCACGCCCTTCCCGCAGGACGGGCTGCGCTCCTTGAGCACCGCGCCCTCCGCGTGGAAAAAGTCCAGCAGCCGCAGGGCCTCCTCCGCGCCCCGACGGTATTCCGCCGTCACGTCCCGGCCCTGACGGCTGACCACCCGGTCTCCCTGCCGCTCGCTGGGAGCCCGGGGCGTGGGCAGACCGCCCAGCTGCTCCGGGCAGACGGGAATCAGCCGGTATTGCTCCGCCAGCGCCTCCACGCCGGGCTGAGGCTTGCTTCCGCCGTCGTAGCGGCAGCGCGCGCCCAGCAGGCAGGCGCTGATCAGCAGCGTTTTCATGCCGTTCTCCTTTCCCGTCGCCGTCAGGGCAATCAAAAAGCCCCGTCCCCTCATGGGACGAGGCCTGAACGCCGCGTGTTACCACCCAAATTCCGCACGGGCCCAAGGGCCGATGCGCTCTCCGCCTGTAACGGGGCCTGACCGTTTCCCCTTACTGGAAAAGCCGTTCGGGGGAAAAGCTCGGAAGGGAATTTCCCGCAGCCGGTCCGGACGGCTTGCAGCAAGGAACGCGGAGTTCCTGCCGTCCTCTCTGAGAATCGCTGTTCATCGGGCGTTTGTCTTCGTCATCGCCGTGCGTCCCGCTGCCGGAACGCGGTGCTATTATAGCACGGAAGCCGGGCTTTGGCAAGGGGCGGCACGCTTTTCGGCCAGCAGGAAGAAGGAGGCCAGCCATAGTGGCAGGGACGCCATGGCGGGCAGCAGATAGCGGATGTAGACCTCCGGGCAGAACATGACGGCCACCGCCGTAACGGCCGAGGGAATCATCGTAAGCAGCGTTTTCCTCCGCCGCAGGATCCATGAAACATAGGCCAGCAGGATCATGCCGTTGACGCAGAAGCCCATGCTGGCGAAATTCCCAATCAGGGGCAGCCGGTCGAACCGGAAGTACCATTCCGTCAGCGCCCGCTGCCAGCTCATCAGGGGCCGAATCTCTTCCAGATTGAAGAACTGCGTCTCGTGGAAGGCATAGGGATAGGTGTACTGCTGAATGTCCGCGTAGCTGTGATAGGTGGGCACATTCTGCTGCAGGTCGAACATCCGATAGTTTACATTCAGCATTGCGTCCAGATAATCCACCGGGTACTGGCGAAGCTGCTTCCACCAGAAGTGCAGATAGGCCTCCGGGGAATTTTTCCCGCGTTCCAGCACGTCCACGGTGGTCTTGACCCCGTCCGCGTGGGCCGGGTCGTACCGCTCCGCCAGCTGATCGTAAGCAATCATCGTATCGACGGCGGCTTTTTCCTCATCCGTTACGCCCTCGCCGCCGTAAAGCTTGGCCACTCGGGCCGTCTGCTGGAACGGGATGGACAGATAGTCGTAGAACCTGACCTCTTCCAGCCCCAAAAACCGCGTCGCGGCGGCGTTGGCTCCCGCGCTCAGTCCAAAGGCCAGCGCGCTGCACACCAGCAGACAGGGAATGCTCCGCCGCAGCGCCGGGCGGCGGCAAAGGACGATCAGCATCGCCACAAGGCAGGGAACCGCCACGGACACGCCGTTGTAGCGGGTCAGCACCGCCAGCAGGCAGTCCGCCGTCAGCAGTACCCAGCGAGATTTCTTTCGGCAGAAAGCCTCCGGCTCCGCCAGAAACTCCATCATCAGCACGCCCATCAGCAGCATCCACACCATGTACTGCGCGTCCTTGCCCAGCGTGGTGATCCAGCCGATATAGACGGGATTGACCGCAAAAAGCGTCAGCGCCAGAAGCTGCACCCAGCGCGGCGCTTTTCGGGTGTGCATCAGCCACAGGGCATAGCTCAGCGTCAGCATCAGGCTCAGGCACTGGAACAGCATGATCGCGAAGTAAGCCCAGTTCACATTGCCCAGCTTTTCGCCCAGCACGAACGCGCCGCCGTACAGAAGTGTCCCCGTGGGCGGGAAGGTGTTGTTTTTCGGCGAAAGGCCGATGAACATCCGAATGGGCATGACCACGTCCAGATGAATAACGCCCGGATATTTGATCGCAATCTGCCAGCCATAAGCGGCCAGCAGCACCAGAAAGGGAAAACCGAAGGGATGCCTGTCCCAGAAAGCGCAGAAGCGGCCCTCTTTCCGGGGACGGCTCAGTCCCTCCGCCAGCGCCCGAACGGCATACAGGAACCAAAGAGACATGCCCACAAAAATCAACAGGCTTTTGAACAGCTGGAAGCTGTTCTGCCAGATCAGACGAACGGTTTCCCCGGCCCGCATGACGGCGCACAGCAGGGCCAAGCCTCCCAAAAGGGCGCTGAGCAGGTATTCGCTCGCTTTGGCGTTCGCCGCCCGGCGCAGCAGATACCGCCGGGCCAGCCAGAACGTCAGCAGCAGTACGCAGGCCGCGGCCAGCGGCTCCAGAGCGAACGAACGGGATGTGCGCCCGATCAGCTGATAGAGAAAGCCGCCCACGTCCACCGCGTCCGGGTTCATCTTTCGAGCTGCCGTCATATCCAGCCCTGCGGCGAGGGTCATCAAAAGCGCCGCCAGCGCGGCAGCGCCCGTCCGAAGGGTCTTTGGCGACTTTTTCAAAAGCACTTTTCCCCGCTTTCCCCGCTGGTTTATTCTGCCGCGCTTTCCCTTGCCCGGCGGAGTTTTTCCCGATCCAGATGGCGGACGATGGCAATCCCGGCGATCAGCCCGCAGCCCATTCCCACGCTCCGCAGCCCGGTCAGGGTGTAATACGTGCAGGCGGCCGCGGCAAAGACCGCAAAGGCTACGATGCTGCGGACACGATTGGGCTTAATGACCCAGACCACGGAGAAGAAGATATAGGGCACGGCCAGAAACAGCACCGTGGGCATGGGCAGCAGCGCCAGCAGCACGCCGAAAGCGGTGGCGATACACTTGCCGCCGCTGAAATGATCGAAGGGCGCGGTGGCGTGGCCCAGCACCGGGGCCATCATAACGGCGGCAAAGGGCATGGCCTCCAGGCCCACGGTATGCGCCGCCAGATACACGGGCAGGAAGCCCTTGGAAGCGTCAAAAAACAGGCACAGAATGCCCATCGGCACGCCGCAGTGCTGGAACACATTGGCCGCGCCGGGGTTATGGTCATCGCTGAGGGCGCACACGTCCTTATGCAGCGCCCGGCGGGGGATCCAGCGGCAGAACATGATGCTGCCCATCAGATACCCGGCGACAATATGCAGCGTCCAGACCACCATAGGGTCCTGCGTTTGCAGGTAACGGATCATCATTGGTTCAGTACAAACTGCGCAATGGTACGGGCGGCATGGGGCGGGAGCGTCTCCCGCTGCGCCCTGCGCATCCTTTCCGCCCGCTCCGGGTCGGTAGCGAGCTTCATGGCGAAGGCAACGGCCTCCTCGTCGTTCCGGGCGCTCAACGCCATGCCGTGCTGCTGGAAAAACGCCGCATTGCAGGTTTCACAGCCGGGAATGGCCTTCACCGCCACAAAGGGCACATTGGCCGCGGCGGCCTCCGTGCTGGTCAGTCCGCCAGGCTTGGAGAGCATCACGTCGGCGGCACACATGTACACCGGCACCTGATCGGTAAAGGGCACGGGGTGGATGCGCCCGTCGGCCCCGTAGCGCTCCCGGATCTTTTCGCCCAGACTTTCATTATGGCCCACCAGAATCTGCGCCAGCATGGTCTCGTCCGCCGAAGCCAGAAAAGCGTCGCAGAGGCCCAGCAGGCTTTCGCAGCCAACGCCGCCCGTCATGATAAGGAACATTTTTCGATTTTCAGGAATGCCCAGCTTCGCCCGCGCCTCCTGCCGGGGCAGGGGCGTATCGAACGCCGGAGAGACGGGAATCCCAAAAGGGTACAGCCTTTCGGCAGGCAGCCCCCGGCGGATCAGATCGTCCGACAGGCTGGCATGAGGGGTAAAATACCCGTCCAGCTCCGTCTCCGCCAGAAAGGGGATGCAGGTATAGTCGGTCATGATCCCATAGGCGGGAACGCTGCTCTTGCCCCGTTTTTTCAGGGCTGTCATGGCCTCCATGCCGTACAGATGTGTACAGACCACGTCCGTGTAGCGCTGCGCCTCCAGAAAGCGGTTCAGCCGCTCGGCATAGGCCGCGTTGGCCAGATACACCGGCGACACCCAGCCCGTGGCGTCGTACAGCGCGCCCGCCTTGTACAGCGCACCGAAGGCTCCGGGAGTGCGGCGGATCATGCCGTTATAGAAGGAAGAAATGAAATGCTGCGCGTGTTTTCCCTGAAAGGAAACCGGGTCCATGATCCGGGACGGCACCTCCAGCGCGTCAAAGGCGCTGTGCATGGCCCGGGCGGCGCTGTTGTGGCCCTCGCCCGTAAAGCAGCTCAGGATCAGAATTCTCCGCTCCAAAGTCGAACCTCCTTTCGGCTCGCGTCAGGCCTCGGCGGAGGGAAGCGCGGTGGCCTGGACCTCCATCACGTGGCGGCCGTCGGTCTTCAGCACGTCAAACCGCCACTTTTCCCACAGGAAGGAATCCCCCGGCTTGGGGATATTTTCGGTCTGCTCCATCACCCAGCCGCCCACGGTGCTGGCGTCCGCGTCTTCAATCTCCTGATCCAGCGCATCCTCCAGCTCGTCCAGCGGCGTATCGCCCAGGATCAGCAGGGAGCCGTCCTTGCCGTGGCGGATATTGACCTGCACCTGATCATGCTCGTCCCAGATCTCGCCCACCAGCTCTTCCAGAATATCCTCCATGGTGACGATGCCGGCGGTGCCGCCGTATTCGTCCGCCACCACGGCCATCTGGCTGCGGGTGCGCTGCATCAGCTTCAGTGTGGTGCTGACCTGCGCCGTCTCCGGCACGAACAGGGGCTTCTTCATCAGCTCCTGCAGAGTGCAGGGACCCTTCTGCAGCCGGTGGAAAAAATCCTTCTGGTGCAGAATGCCCACGATATGATCCAGCGATTCGTCGTATACCGGCAGGCGGGAATGTTTGCTATCCTGCAGGATCGCCACCACTTCCTCCTGCGTGGAGTCCAGCGGCACGCCCTCCACCTTGACACGGGGCGTGAGAATGTCCGTCAGGCTGCGGTCGTCAAACAGCTCGATGCTGTTTTTGAGCAGATCGCCCTCATCTTCATTCATGCCGCCCTCCTGCTGCACCTCGTCCACCAGCGTCAGCAGCTCGTCCTGAGAGAAGGTGTGGTCGTTTTCGAAATGGAACACGCGGCACAGCAGCTTTTTCCAGCCGGAAAACACCGCGTTGATGGGCTTTAGCACCACCAGCAGCACCCGCATAATCGGCGTTACGGCCATGGCGAAGCTCTCCGGCATTTCCTTGGCGATGCTCTTGGGCGTGATTTCACCGAAGATCAGCACCACCACCGTACACACGATCGTTGAAACGGTCGGGCCCGAAGACGAGCCCAGCAGGTTCACAAACAGCACCGTGCCAATGGAGGCCAGAGAAATATTGACGATATTATTGCCCACCAGAATAGAGGAAAGCAGGCTGTCGTAATTTTCCGCCAGCTTCAGCGCGGCCGCGGCCCGCTTATTGCCCTTCTCGGCCATGTTTTTCAGCCGGGTCCGGTTCAGCGCCGAAAACGACGTTTCCGTCGCGGAAAAGAAGCTGGACATGGCCAGCAGCACAATCATGATTAAAACCTGAATCAAATTCCCATCCACAGAAAAAACCTCCTGGCAGGCAGGGGCAGTGCCCCTGCACCCCACACCGCGTCCTTTGGACGCGGAAAATAGAACGATTGCAGCTTGGCTGCGGAGATACCGCCGCTCGGCGACGGGCCTCGCGGCTCGCGGGTCTGGCAGGGCTTCGTGCTAGTTGGCCGGTACAGACCGCCGCTCGACGGAAGGTCTCGCGGCTCGCGCCAAAGGCCAGCATGGCTTTGAAACCCTGTCGGCTTGTAGCCCTGCTGAATTGGCCCCGCCACGCCAAAGCATCCCAACCCGCAAGGCTTGCGTATGCCTTACGCCGACCGCGGGGGCGAGGGCGGCGATAGGCAGCGGAGGGAAAAAG
>CAKUCE010000123.1 GCA_934643535.1 uncultured Clostridia bacterium
GGTATGCGCCTGCGGGCGCACCAAAGGGCTTTCCGCTCGCCCTTTGGAAACCTTCGGGCACCAAAGTTGGCGAGAAATCCAGAGGACAGCAAGTCCTGCTCCCGCACCGTAGTCGGCACATCATTCCCCACCGGGGAAGGGAGGCTTTCCTCGGGGCAAACCATCGGCGCGGCGGGCCGCTACCCCCCTTCGGCGAAAAGCGATTTTCTCCCTCGACTTCGCGTCAGCCCCTTACCTTCGCCATGCAAATTTCCATATGCACCGTAATCTTCTCCAAACGCTTTTCCCGCCGTATTTCTTCTGGAATGGAAAACGTCATGGGCGTCATGCAGAGAAAATCCGATGATTGACGCTCGTCCAGAGGAAACTCGCAGCGAACCGTCGCATGCTCCAAAATTTCCCCGTGCCCTTCCAGATGACGGATCACCCGTTCGTTGTCATAATCCGGATTCCGAAGCCGATCCCGGAATAAGGCCCGAATCTCCTTCAGATAATCCGCGCCGGGAATGGCCTTGATCAACACGCCCTGCTGGCTCAGAACCGATGAAAACGCCTGATAATCCGCAGGCGTCAGCACGTCCAGCACCACGTCCATGCCGGAGGGCCTAAAGGGAAGACGCTTCAGGTCGGCCACCATCCAGCAGGCTTCCCGGTTTCGAGCGGCACGCTGGATGCCATCCCGGCTTAAGTCCACCCCGAAGCAGGCGGAGCCGGGAAAGCGCCGCGCCAGCCCGGCGCAGTAGTACCCTTCGCCGCAGCCTGCGTCCGCCAGCGTAAAGGGCGAGCCGCCAAAGCGCCGCTCCAGCATCCCGCTGACCGTTTCCAGCACGGGCCGGTAAAATCCGTCCGAAAAGATCCGGCTCCGGGCTTCAAAAAGCGCCGCGTCGTATTTTTCCTTTTTCTGGTCATGGGCCGGGGCCAGGTTCACATATCCTTTGGCGGAAAGGTCGTAGCAATGGCCGTTTCCGCAGCGGAGCTGCCCGCGCTCCAGCATAAATTCCGCCCCGCATTTCGGACAGCGGAGCAGCGGAAGCTCCGGCTCCCAGCGTTTGGACAGTTCTTCGATCTTCATAGGACGGCCCCTTTTCCCACTTCATTTCGAATTTCCACAAATGTTTTCGACAAAAGGACTGCGTATCCTGCCGTCCGGCCCTGCTCCAAAACCGCAAAACCCGGAAAAACTCCCAAAGAATTTCGGATAAGTTGCCTTTACCCCTTGCAAAATGGCCGTTCATTTTGTAAAATATGGGGTGGGTTTCATCACTATTTTGGGAGGTATATTCTTATGGTCAAAGTTGCGATTAACGGTTTTGGACGTATTGGCCGTCTGGCGTTCCGTCAGATGTTCGGTGCCGAGGGCTACGAAGTGGTCGCCATCAACGACCTGACCAGCCCCGCCATGCTGGCTCATCTGCTGAAGTATGATACCGCTCAGGGTTCCTACTGCGGCCACATCGGCGAAAACCTGCACACTGTTGAGTCCACCGAGAACTCCATCATCGTGGACGGCAAGGAAATCAAGATCTACGCTGAGAAGGACGCCGCCAACTGCCCCTGGGGCCAGCTGGACGTGGACGTTGTTCTGGAATGCACCGGCTTCTACTGCAGCAAGGAAAAGAGCGAAGCTCACCTGAAGGCTGGCGCCAAGAAGGTCGTTATTTCCGCTCCCGCCGGCAAGGATCTGCCCACCATCGTGTTCTCCGTCAATGAGAAGACCCTGACCAAGGAAGACAAGATCATTTCCGCTGCTTCCTGCACCACCAACTGCCTGGCTCCCATGACCAAGGCTCTGAACGACAAGTATCCGATCGTCAGCGGCATCATGACCACCGTGCATGCCTACACCGGCGACCAGATGATCCTGGACGGCCCCCATCGCAAGGGCGACCTGCGTCGTGCCCGTGCCGGCGCTCAGAACATCGTGCCTAACTCCACCGGCGCTGCCAAGGCCATCGGCCTGGTCATCCCCGAGCTGAACGGCAAGCTGATCGGCTCCGCCCAGCGCGTGCCTGTATGCACTGGTTCCACCACCATCCTGGTGGCGGTCGTGAAGGGCGCCGACGTGACCGTTGATTCCATCAACGAAGCCATGAAGGCTCAGGCTTCCGCGAGCTTCGGCTACAACACCGAGCCCATCGTTTCCTCCGACGTGATCGGCATGAAGTACGGCTCTCTGTTCGACGCCACCCAGACCATGGTCGCCAAGATCGACGACGACACCTATCAGGTGCAGGTCGTGTCTTGGTACGACAATGAGAACAGCTACACCAGCCAGATGGTTCGCACCATCAAGTACTTCGCGGAGCTGGGCTGATTGCAGCGTCCTGTTCTGTAAAATGCCGATAGACCGCGTCAGCGGTTGACATAAGCGTTTTCCCCTTCTTCCGAGTGATTGGAAGAAGGGGTTTTTGTATTCGAAGAGACGAAAAAATTTTCCATCCCAAATTGATTTGCATCCCGATTTATGATATGATGCTGGCAAAGTAACCCAAATACTTCCAAAATGTTCTATGGGAAGGCAGGAAGGTGGGCTGACGGATGCGGAAAAAATGGCTGTTGGTTTTAGTGCTGTGTCTGGTTCTGGTGGGGATGCAGACTGCGGTGGCAGAGGATTGGTCCAGAATCGTCTCTTTGGGGGGTTCATCGGGCAATATGGGGGTGCGTTTGCCGGGCAGTGTGAATGCAGCCCCGGACCTTGTCCCTGCCGAGTTGATCGACAGTCTGTATTATCCGGAAAGAGATAATGGTATCACGAGGCAGGCAGAGGACGGAAAAGTGACCTATTGGGTCGATAAGGACAGCGCTTCAAAGATTGGCAGCTCCAACATTCAAACGATCCTCAAGCTGCCCGAAGGTACGGTCAGCGTTATATGTACGGACGAATCGGGCAATATCTATAGCGATCAATCTCCCTGGTTTGATTATACCTCGGGAGAATCCCAGCTGCTCCTGAATATCCAGCATAAACAGGGCGAGCATATCCTGGAAGGCATTTCCAGCATTTGCGCCTTCTACCAGTTTTTGGATAAAAACGGGAATCTTCTGGCGGGCAGCGGCCAACTGGAAATTTACCGAATTTGCACAAACGACGGCAAAATCTGTCTGGATTATCTGAATGACGGGAACTGGCAGTCCATCCCCGCCGGGCGTTTTACCTGTTATACCGACCTTGATGGCGGCAGGCTGTCGATTTCCTATCAAAACGGGCTGGCCCATATCCAAACTGCGCAAACAGGCAATGCCAACGAAACGGACGCTCGTCAGCTGCCCGGAGCGCAAAAGCACTATGCGACAGCGATCTATCCGGGCGCAGCGTCCTACCGGATGACCTATCTGGATTCTTCGGACGCGTTTGCCGAAGCGTCGGCGCAAAGCAATCGGGAAAAACTGGAACAACAGCTCAGCCAAATGGCGGTCGTTCCCGTAACCGGCAGCTCCGTTGAGCTTATCCTCCATAAAAGCAGCAATGTTTTCCAGCAGTCTTTCCAGTCTCAATATCAGACGAACCTGTATGCCGTTGCGGCGAAAACCCGGCTGGGGCAGGCTACCCTGTGCGCGATCCGCTGGTATGACAGCGCGGGCAGTGAATTGAAGACCGAATGGTTTGCCGAAAATGCGGAGGAAATCGTGCTGCATCCCAACACCTATGTCTACGAGAAGGCAGAGGACATTCCCGGCAAGCTGGACGGCCCGGCGGTGATCAGCGGCGACCGCGGTCGAATTCTGTACGCTGCATACCGTCCCCAGACGGGCAGCAATTCCTATGTGGTGGATCTGGAGCTGTGGAATAAAGAAGTCAACGCTATCCGGAATTCTGGCGAGGCCGCCGGGGAGGTCGAATTGTTCCTGCCCTATCCTCAGGGACACAGCTTTGGAATGCCGTTTACCTACAGGGTCATCCACTACTTATCCGACGATCTGACGAGGTATGAACCTGTAACGGATATGACTGCCGAAAAAGAAGGAATCCGTTTCCGGGTCAAAAGCCTGAGTCCCATCGAGCTTGGCTGGCAGGAAGAGGAGCTGCCGGAGCCGACCCCGGTTTCCCCTCCGCCTCAGACCGGCGACAGCGTTCCGCTGGAATGGCTGATCAGCCTGTGCTTAACCAGCCTGATCGCCATTGCGCTGATGGTTTTCAAAAAGAAAAAAGCCTGATGAAAAGCATTTCCCCCGCTTTCCCATAGGAGAAAGCGGGGGTTTTCTCTTTCTTTCACGTTTGGAGTTTTAATCCCTTCTAAACAGATCCCGCGTATAGACCTTCTCCGCTACGTCGTCCAGGCAGGCGTCGTAGCGGTTGGCGATGATGACGCTGCAGCGGCGCTTGAATTCCGTCAGGTCGTTGACCACCTCGCTGCCGAAGAACGTCGCGCCGTCTTCCAGCGTGGGTTCGTAAATGAGGATGGAGGCTCCTTTGGCCTTGATACGCTTCATGACGCCCTGAATGGAGGACTGACGGAAGTTGTCGCTGCCCGTCTTCATGGTCAGACGGTATACGCCCACTGCGACGGGATGCTCCTGCCGGGCGTCGTAGGTGTTGTTTTCGCCGTAGCTGTAGTAGCCGGCTTTCTCCAGCACCCGGTCGGCGATGAAATCCTTGCGGGTGCGGTTGGCATCCACGATGGCCTGAATCAGATTTTCCGGCACATCCTCATAATTGGCCAGCAGCTGTTTGGTGTCCTTGGGCAGACAGTAACCGCCGTAGCCGAAAGAGGGATTGTTGTAGTGGGAACCGATACGGGGGTCCAGACACACGCCGTCGATGATCTGCCGGGCGTTCAGGCCCTTGAGCTCCGCATAGGTGTCCAGCTCGTTGAAGAAGCTGACCCGCAGGGCCAGATAGGTGTTGGCGAAGAGCTTGACCGCTTCGGCCTCTGTGAAGCCCATGAACAGCGTGTCGATGTTTTCCTTGATCGCGCCCTCCTGAAGCAGCGCGGCAAAGGCATGGGCAGCCTCTACCAGCCGGGGGTCATTCATGTCCGTGCCCACGATAATGCGGCTGGGGTAAAGGTTGTCGTACAGCGCCCGGCTTTCCCGCAGAAATTCCGGGCTGAAAAGGATGTTCCGGCTGCCCAGCTTTTCCCGGACGGACCGGGTATAGCCGACGGGAATGGTGGATTTGATCACCATGATCGCGTCCGGGTTGGAGCGCATCACCAGCTCGATGACGCTTTCTACGGCGGAGGTGTCAAAATAATTCTTGCGGCTGTCATAATTGGTGGGCGCGGCAATGACCACGAAATCCGCGTCCCGGTAGGCGGACGCGCCGTCCAGCGTGGCGGTCAGTTGCAGGGGGCGGTTTGCCAGAAATTCTTCGATTTCGGCGTCCTGAATGGGGGAACGGCGCTGGTTGAGCATTTCTACCTTTTCGGGCACGATGTCTACTGCGGTCACAGGGTGATGCTGAGAGAGAAGCGTGGCAATGGAAAGCCCTACGTAGCCGGTTCCGGCTACGGCAATTTTCAGTTCGGAGAATGGTTTCATGGCTTTTCCTCCCGCCGCCGAAGAAAAAGGCGGACTTCCGTATAAATTCTTTTTGATTATAACATATTTTTCTTTGAATGTCCACGAGGGATCACCAAAGACGATCTTGCGGAAAAAGAAAGCTGTTTCCCCGCCGAAATATTGACAAATCCTGCTTTTCAAACTATGATGAACGGGTATCGAATCGGAGGAGGAATCATCATGGCAGCATTGACGATGGACAAGCTGGTTGCGCTTTGCAAGGGGCGCGGCTTTATTTTCGCCGGCAGCGAAATCTACGGCGGTCTGGCCAACAGCTGGGACTACGGCCCGCTGGGCGTGGAATTCAAGAACAACGTGAAAAAGGCGTGGTGGCAGAAGTTCGTTCAGGAAAGCAAGTATAATGTGGGTCTGGACGCGGCCATTCTGATGAACCGGGAAGTCTGGGTGGCCTCCGGCCACGTGGGTGGCTTCAATGATCCGCTGATGGACTGCAAGGCCTGTAAGGCCCGTTTCCGCGCGGACAAGCTGATCGAGGAGTTCACCAAGGGCGAAGAGACCGGCGACGGCTGGACCAACGAGGAGCTGGAAAAGTATATCGCCGAGCATGACATCGTCTGCCCCGTGTGCGGCAAGAAGGATTTTACCGGCATCCGCCAGTTCAACCTGATGTTCAAAACCCACGCGGGCGTGACGGAGAACGCTACCAACGAGATCTACCTGCGGCCCGAGACCGCGCAGGGCATTTTCGTCAACTTCCCCAGCGTAATGCGCTCCACCCGCAAGAAGCTGCCCGCCGGTATCGCCCAGATCGGCAAATCCTTCCGGAATGAGATCACTCCCGGCAACTTCATCTTCCGCGTGCGCGAGTTCGAGCAGATGGAACTGGAATTCTTCTGCAAGCCCGGCGAGGATCTGGAGTGGTTCAACTACTGGCGCTCCTACTGCCGCGACTGGCTGCTGAGCCTTGGCATGCAGGAGGATCATCTGCGCCTGCGGGATCATGAGCCCGAGAAGCTGGCCTTCTATTCCAAGGCGACCACGGACTTTGAGTTCCTGTTCCCCTTCGGCTGGGGCGAACTGTGGGGCGTGGCCGACCGTACCGACTACGACCTGACCCAGCACCAGAATCACTCCGGCAAGAGCATGGAGTATCTGGATCCCGTGACCAACGAAAAGTATATTCCCTACTGCATCGAGCCTTCTCTGGGCGTGGACCGCGCCGTGCTGGCCTTCCTGTGCAACGCCTACGAGGAGCAGGAGCTGGAGGGCGGCGACGTGCGCACGGTGCTGCACTTCCATCCCGCGCTGGCGCCCTTCAAGGCCGCCGTGCTGCCCCTGCAGAAGAACAAGCTGGGCGCGCTGGCCAGCGGCATCTACGAGAAGCTGTCCAAGAGCTTCATGGTGGACTACGACGAGACCGGCTCCATCGGCAAGCGCTACCGCCGTCAGGATGAGATCGGCACGCCGTTCTGCATCTGCGTGGACTTCGAGACCGAAGAAACCGGCACCGTTACCATCCGCGACCGCGACACCATGCAGCAGGAGCGCGTGAAGGTGGACGAGCTGGAAGCCTATATCGCCCAGCGGGTGAAGTTCTGACATCGTTTCCTGTCCTGCTTCCGGGCGCGCTGACTGATCGTCTGCCGGAAGCCCGCTTTTCCAAAAACAAACCTCCGGCGAGCAAACGCCGCCGGAAGCTCGGCCATACGAGGAACGACCCTTTCAAAGGGCCGTTCCGTCGCGTAAAGGAGGATTTTGCATGCCCCTATCCGCGTGGGATCAGCGTCAGAGCCGATGGAACCGGCTTCATCTGAGCGTTGTGCTGCTGTGGTTTCTGGCCCTGCTGCTGGAACGCTTCCTGGTGGAAAGAGGAACGCTGCTGATCCAGAACCTGCTGATCCCGCTCAGTTTTCTTATGGCAGGCGCGTGGATGTTCCGCCGCCGGGAAAAAGCCGGGCCGGACTTCTGGCTTCTGGCTGGTTTCCTTTGCTGGTACGCCGTCACCCGCATTCTGAATGGTCAGCATTACCTGCAGGATGAAACCGGCTTTCTGCCAAGACTGGGCTGCTTCATTCTCACGGTCTATCCGCTGGCTGCGGAATGGAAACCGGAAAGCCGGGAAAAAGCCTTTCGTTTTTGTTTGGCCTTCTTCACGGGCATTCTGACCGTGCTGGCGTGGGTGGCTCTGTACGCGGCCCTTCGCGGGGAGCCGGTGCAGCTCTTTTCTTTTTCCCGCGCCATTGGGTTTAACGACGTTTATGGCGCCCGCCTGAACCTTTGGGATCTGCATCCCAACGTGACTGCGGCGATCTTTATGGCCGGGTTCGGAATGAGCTTGTGCGGCGTTTCCCTTGCCCGGCGCTGGCCGGCCAAAGCGGCTTATGCCGTCGCCGCCGTCAGCCTGTTCGCGTCGGCCAGTCTGACGGTCAGCCGCACGGCGATGATCGCCGCGTCGCTGGAGGCCGCCGGTTTCGTTTTTCTGCTGGTAAGCGGACGGCTCCCCTCGAAAAAGAAGGCGCTCTGCGTTCTGCTGGCCCTGCTGCTGGCCTGCGGCACGGCCTACGGAGCCTACAAGGGATACGAGGCCATCGTCAGCGGCGTAGCGTCGGCAAGTCAGGCGCTGCATCGCGCGGCAGAAACTTCCGTTCCGGCTCCCACCGTCTCGCAAACGGACGAGGAGGCGTCCGCCAGTCCGGAAAGCGAAGGGATCGTTCCCCAGAATCGGGATCTGAAGCAGGATCTTCGCACCCTGACCGGTCGTACCGACGCTATTTACGGCGCGGCGCTCCCGGTTCTGAAACAGCGTCCCTCCATTCTGCTGACCGGCAGTCTGGAAGGCGAAACCATCGGCGTCGCCTCCCGTATGGCCGGACGACCGCTGTACCACTGGCATAATTCCCTGCTGCAAACGCTGATGCTTACCGGGATTCCCGGCTTGCTGATGGCTGGGGCCTTTCTGGTGCTGGTGGTGATCGCCGGCATTCGAACCTTCTTTTCCGCCAAAGCGCCCCTGTACCGGCGGCTGCTGGTGCTGCCTGTGGCCGGACTGTGCCTGCAGGGAATGCTGGAAATCTACCTGTTTGGTCAGGTGGAAGCGCCGTTTTACTTCTTTCTGGTCCTTTCAGGCTATCTGCTTGCTTTTGACCGGGAAAACCGCGTGCGGGATCAATAGCGTTTTTTAAACTGCGGCAGCGTTCTGCCGCGGTTTTTTCATATTTGCCTCAGCATTTGAAGAACTTTGACGAGAACGAGGAGTATTTGTTTCCAATTTATCAGTGAATAGATGATTTGGCAATCTGTATCCCGCAACTTTTAAAATTTGATAATTCTTTTCAAAGCGTGTCTATTTTGTGCAGAAAGCCAGAATATTTGTTTTTCTGTAAAACAGACGGAAAAATATTGTTCTACGGATTGTGAATCTTTTTTTATTGCTGCTCTTGTGCTATAATTAAGAAAATGAAAATAAGTCGTTTGATAAATCGCAGCTGAGGAGGATATATCTATGGTTAATAAGGAAAAAAAGTTCATCGAAAATGCAAAAAAGGCTGTCATTCAAAAGTTGGATCAGGATGGAAACGGAAAACTGGACATCTGCGATGTCATTATAATTGCTGTGAAAACACCGGGCGTTCATATTGACCGGGCATCTTTTTTGCACAAGGAGTTGTTTAAAAATCACCCGGAAGAAATAGTTGAAAAAGCGATTGCTGAAACACCTTCCGAAGCAGGAATACCTTCGGAAGAAATCGAACGCATTGCCAATGAAGTCATCAAATTCGAACGCAACTGTGT
>CAKUCE010000124.1 GCA_934643535.1 uncultured Clostridia bacterium
GCAGCCGTCAACCGAAACGAGGATTTGGCACGGCAGTGCCAAAGACGACGATTGAGGTTGCGGATCACTGCCCCTGCCTAGTTGCGGAGGCTGTGGAGGGGGGCGGGGATGCGGCCGCCGCGCTCGATGAATTCGTCGTTGGAGGCGGCATTAACGGGCATGACGGGGGCATAGCCGAAAAGGCCGCCGAAGTTGACCACATCGCCGGCTTTCTTGCCGGGCGCGGGGATCACGCGAACCGCCGTGGTTTTGTTGTTGACCATGCCAATGGCCGCTTCATCCGCAATAATGCCCGCAATAGCGTTGGCGCTGGTGTCGCCGGGAATGGCGATCATGTCCAGACCAACGGAGCAGACGCAGGTCATGGCTTCCAGCTTTTCAATGGTCAGGCACTTGGCTTCGGCGGCTTCGATCATGCCGATGTCCTCGCTGACGGGGATAAACGCGCCGCTCAGACCGCCCACATGACTGGACGCCATCACGCCGCCTTTCTTCACCATGTCGTTCAGCATGGCCAGCGCCGCAGTGGTTCCGGGCGCGCCCGCCATCTGCAGGCCCATTTCCTGAAGAATATAGGCCACGCTGTCTCCCCGGGCAGGCGTGGGAGCCAAAGAGAGATCGACGATCCCGTAAGGCACCTGCAGCCGCTTGGCGGCTTCCTGCGCCACCAGCTCGCCTACCCGGGTGATCTTGAAGGCCGTGCGCTTGATGGTTTCCGCCAGCACGTCGAAGGGCTGGCCATGGATCTCCTGTAAGGCGCGCTGCACCACGCCGGGACCGCTGACGCCTACGTTGACCACACATTCCGGCTCGCCCATGCCATGGAACGCGCCTGCCATGAAGGGATTGTCCTCCACCGCATTGGCAAAAACCACGATCTTGGCGCAGCCGAAGCCGTCGCTGTCCGCCGTCAGCTCGGCTGTCTTCTTGATGACATGCCCCATCCGGCGTACCGCGTCCATGTTGATGCCGCTGCGGGTGGAGCCTACGTTCACGCTGCCGCAAAGACGTTGGGTGTCCCGGAAAGCCTCAGGCATGGAATCCAGCAGCATTTCCTCCGCCCGGGTGGAACCCTTGTGCATCAGCGCGCCGTAGCCGCCGATCAGGTTGACCCCCACCGCCGCGGCGGCCTCATCCAGCGCCTTGGCGATCAGCACGGGATTGGTATCGGAGATCATGCTCACCGGCGTAACGCTGATGCGCTTGTTCACAATGGGAATGCCCAGCTCCATCTCCAGTGCTTCACCCACGGGCACCAGATTTTTCGCCAGCCGGGTCACTTTTTCGTAAACGGCCTCCGCCGTTTCCCGGTCGGTGTTCTTTTTGCAGCTCAACAGACTGATGCCCATCGTAATGGTGCGGATGTCGAAGTGCTGCTCGTGGATCATCTGCATGGTCTGCAGAATTTCATTGACTTCAATCATGCTGCCACCTCAGATCCGGTGCATGGCGTCGAAGATGTCCGCCCGCTGAATATTGACCGCCTCGCCCAGTTCCTCGCCTACCTGATTCAGGCGGGCGGAAATATCCGCGAAGGGCACGGTCGCGCCCGTCACGTCCACGATCATCAGCATGGTAAAATAGCCGTCCAGAATGGTCTGGGAAATCTCCAGCACGTTCACGTTCAGCTCGTACAGAGCAGTGCTGACCTTGGCGATAATGCCGGGCTTATCCACGCCGGTAACGGAAACCAGAGCCTTCTTCATGATGGTTGCGCTCCTTCTAAAATCGGGATGGGACTACGATACCGCATGCGTTCTCCGGTGTCAATCTGTTTCTTGCTTTTTTCCCGAATTTGTGTATGATGGGAACAGTCATTCCAACGAACGGAGGAGACCAGCCATGCAGAAACGGGCGCTGGCGGTGCATGATCTTTCCTGCGTGGGACGCTGCTCCCTGACGGTAGCGCTGCCCATCCTTTCCGCGGCGGGCGTGAATACGGCGGTGATCCCTACGGCGCTGCTTTCCACGCACACAGGCGAATTCACCGGCTACACTCATCTGGATCTGAGCGACCAGCTTTCGCCCATCACGGCCCATCTTGCCACGCTGGGCCTGCATTTTGACGCGTTTTACAGCGGCTATCTGGCTTTCGGAGCGCAGGTGGAGCAGATTCTTTCCATGATCGACCGGCTCTGCGACTCCGAAACGCATATTTTTGTGGACCCCGCTTTTGCCGATCACGGCAGGCGCTATTCCCTGATCGACGAAAGCATGCCCGCCCAGATGCGCCGCCTGTGCGCCCGGGCCAATACCATCGTGCCCAACCTGACCGAAGCGGCTTTTCTGCTGGAACGCCCCTACCCCGGCGAACGCTGCGACCGGGCGCTCATCGGCGATTACTGCCGGGGGCTGCTGGAATTGGGCGCGGAGAACGTCATCATTACCGACGTGAGCTTTTCGCCGGAGGAAACGGGGATCGCTCTTCTCAGCCGCAGCAGCAGCGCCAGCGAGCCGGAATTTCTGTTCCGTTCCAGGTTCGACGGTGTGTTCCACGGCACGGGCGACGTATTTGCCTCCTTCGCGCTGGCGGGAATTTTACAGGCCATGCCGCTGAAGGCCGCCGCCGAGCGGGCGCTGGACCTGACCCACGAGTCCATCGAATGGACGCTCCGGGAGGGACAGCCGCTACGTTACGGCGTTCAGTTTGAACGGGTGCTGAAAAAACTGTAAAGGCAATACCGCACAAATGAGTGGGGGTGCGGTGGCGAATGAAATTTCCGTCAGATGCCATTGCAGATGGCGGCAAAGGCGTCGCCAACACCCCCGACGAACGGCGCGGTATTGCCTGAAACAAAATCGCTGCGGTCAGAGCCGATCGCAGCGGTTTTCGTATGTTCTTTTACTCGGCGGCGGAAGGAGCCGCTTTCTGCCCCTCCGTCGTTTCTGCGCCCCAGAATTTGCCGTCCCGGTGGCGCAGAAGATAGACCAGTGCCATCAGAAAGGACAGCGCGTTGCCCACTGCCTTGACGTAATTGTGCAGCACAAAGTCGTAGACGCCCCAGATCAGCGACATGAGCATGATAACCAATTTCAACGTCTTTTCATTGGTGTGGTCGGAAACTACCGCCGCGGCGTAAACGGTGGCGACCACCACCACCGCGCAGCCGATCCATCCCATGTTGTTGAAAACGAGACCCAGCACAAAGGCCAGCGCCACAAAGAAGATCTTGACCGGCCTTTTATCCCAGCCCTTCAGCACAAAGAGATTGCGCACCATAGCCACGCCGTCCTGCACTGCGCCCGCGTAGCCGCGGGCAAAGATCTGCCCCGTGCTGACGCAGAAGTTCTGAAACGTCTGTACCAGCACCAGCCTCCGTTTGGATTTCATGGAGATACTTACCAGGTTCAGCAGCATGCCGACGCCGGAAAGCCCGTTCGCTATGATCAGTCTCAGCGTGTCGTTCATGGGATTCCACCTTTGTTTCGTTTTCTTTCGTTTGATTATATCGGAATCTCTGAACGGAGGCTATATTTTTTCTTACGAATTTCTCGTCTTTTTCAAGGAATTTGAACGAAGATCCGCATTTTCCCCGAAGCTTTCCCGGAGAAGCCGCCGTCCTTCCCGTTCCCAACGGCTGACCTGCGCCTGGGACACGCCGAACCGTCCGGCGATCTCCTGCTGGCTCAGTCCACCGAAGAAGCGCATCCACAACACCTGTCCGTAGGGACGGCCAAGGCTGCGCAGCGCGTCCCGCCACAGCACCCGGCTTTCGAAGGCTTCACCGTCATCCGGGGCTGAGGCCAGCAGCCGCTCGTCCCGGGTGACGGAGCGCATCCGTTCCCGGGCGCTGAGCATGGCCGCCAGCTTTTCCGGCGGCTGCCCCATCCCGTGCGCCAATTCCTCCACGGTCGGCTCCCGGCCGTTCTCCCGCTGCCATTCCTCCCGCCGGCGCTCGGCCGCGCTGAGCATGCGCAGCTCCTCCCGGGGAATATTCATCGGCGCGTTTCTCCGGCACAGCTCCCGCAGCGCGCCCAGCGCAAACGGAATGGCATAGGTGGAAAAACGGACGCCCCGTTTTTCATCGAAGCGGACGGCGGCCCACAGAAGCGCCGCCTCCGCTTCGCCGATCAGCTCCTCCATCGGTACGCCTCGGCCCTGAAACCGTTTGGCGCACGCCACCGCCAGCCCGAAATGAGCCCGATTGCCTTCAGCCGATTTCGTCCAGCATTCGCTCACGGTGCAATCCCACCTCACCGGTGATGTATTTGCGCATGGTCACCGTCGTTCCCTTGCCGACGGCGCTTTCCACCTCCACCGCGTCCATAAAGGTCTGCATGACGCAGAAGCCCATGCCGCTGCGCTCCGTACCGTCGCCGGTGGAATAGAAGGGCTGCATGGCTGCGGGCACGTCCTCGATGCCGCAGCCGTCGTCATGGACGCTGACGGTCAGCAGCCGGCGGTCGCCGTACTCTGCGCACAGGCTGACCATGCCCTCCTGATTCCGATAGCCGTGGACGATGGCGTTGGTCACCGCCTCGCTGACGGCGGTTTTGATGTCCGCCATTTCCGGCAGGGTGGGATTCAGCTGCACCGCGAAGGCCGCGATCGCCACCCGGGCAAAGGATTCATTCTGCGGACAGGAAGAAAAATGAAGCTCCATTCGGTTTTGCATTACTGCCGCCCTCCCCTTTGATGATGTTCCACCGCGATGACGCGCTGCAGACCCGTCAGCCGAAACAGCTTTTCAATGGGCGGCTGCATATTTTTGACGCTCAGCGTACCGCCCCGCTGCTGCAGGATGCGCAGCCTGCCCAACAGCACGCCGATCCCCGAGGAATCCATAAAGCTCAGGTCGCCCAGATCCAGACACAAGTGGCGCACGCCCGGGTCCTCCAGAATTTCATCCAGTTGGCGGCGAATCTGGGAGGCGGTGCAGTGATCCAGCTCCCCGGCCAGCACCACGGTGACGCTGCCGTACATTTCCTTGACATTCTGCATGAAAATGAACCTCCATGGTTTTTGTCCTGTGTAGGTTTCGTGTAGGGGTCACTCTTATCCTTTGCCGAAAAATGGGAGCTTATGCATGCTTCTTCGCCTTTCGTGCGACAATTTTTTCTTCAAAGCGCTTCTTTTCCCCAGCACGTTTTTTTCTTCCCGCCGCCACGCGCTTTTTCCCCATGCGAACCCGGTCGGAATCCGCCGGAATACTTTCTTTTCAAAATGGTCATCCTTTTTCCGAAACGATGGCGCTCCGACTTCATCTGACGAAAGGACGTTTTTTCATGAAAGACTCCAAACCCAAAAAGAAACCCGTAGACCCCATGCACCTCTGCGATCTGGCGAACATGGCCAACGAGCCTGCCAGCACGGACGTATTGGGCAGCTATACCGGCATGGCCGAAAACTTCGAGCCTCCCGTCCAGGACGCCGACGACCTTGAGCAGGAGTAATATCCACGGACTGCGCGCAGGGCGCTCGATGACAGGCCAGCTGGCTGCGTTTTACCGCCGCTGGGCAAGGAGCCTCGCGGCTCGCCGGTCTGGCAGCGTACTTGGGCCTTCGCCGAAAACAGTACCGAAGGTTCTGATAGAAAAAGCCGCGGGCAAGTTCTTTGACAAACGGAAATGACCGGCCTGTGCTAAAGCACAGGCCGGTCATTTCCTGTTTTGGGATTCCGGTTATTCTTTGGGGCAGGAATTCAATGTCTCCGTAAAGGGCAGCGGCTCGGCGGGGATTCCCTCCGGCGACCGAAGCTGCTTGCGCATGTAAACGGCGGTCAGCCACTTGCCGTGCCGGAAGGCTACCTTTTCCATGCGGCTGTCCTCCGCAAAGCCGAAGCGCCGGTGCAGGGCAATGCTGGCCTGATTCTGGGAGTCGATCACCCCGAAGGCGCAGTAGAACCCCTGCTCCTTCAGGCAGTCCAGCAATGCCGTATACAAAAGAGAACCAACGCCCTGCCCCTTGGGGCAGTCGGGATGCAGATAGATGGTCAGCTCCACCGTATGCCGGTAGCCGCTCTGCGGCCGAATGGGTTCCGCATTCGCAAAGCCAACGGGCCGCCCCGCTTCATCCTCCGCGATCAGAAACGGATACCGCTGCGAAAGCTCCCGGATGCTTTCCGCGTAGGCCTCCACGGGCTTGACGCAGTCGTTGTAGCTGGCCTCGGTATTTTCGATATAGTAGCGGTAAACCTCCTGAAGAAACGCCGCATCGTTTTCCCTTGCGGCGCGCAGATGAATGTTTCCCATCATTTTCCCATGCCTCCGCACAGCTTGATAATGGCCGACTGCTCCTCCGGACTGTTGCCCACCAGCAGGGTCTTGAAATTGATATACGTCACCAGACCCGCCGGGGAATTGGCGGATTTTTTTACGTACTTGCGCAGGGTGTAGTCCACCGGCAGGGCCGGGTGATTGCGCCCCTTGCTGAAGTAAGCCGCCAGCTTGGCCGCGTACAGCAGCGTCGCGTCGCTGGGTTCCTGCTCCGTGTGAACGATCACATGGGAGCCGGGAATGCCCTGTGCGTGAAGCCACGTTTCATTGCCCCGGGCGTGAAGGGTCAGCCGGTCGTTCTGAATGGAATTTTTGCCCACCTCAATGACCGTCCCATCCGGAGAGACAAACCGATAGGGCTTGCCCTCCTGCAGCTTCTTCTGCTTGCGGGGATTGCCCTCCGGCCGCAGAAAGCCGTTCTGCGCCAGCAGGTAGCGAATCTCGCCCATGTCCGCCGTGGTCTGGCAGTTTTCCAGATCTTCCAGCGCGCTTTCCAGCAGCAGCAGGTCTTTGTCGATCTGCACCATCTGTTCGGCGGCGTACTGCTCGGCCACCTTGGCCTTGCGGTATTTTTTATAGTAGTTCTGGGCGTTCTGATTGGGCGTTTTGCGGGCGTCCAGCGGAATTTCGACCTCCGGCATCCCTTCCTCGTAGTAGTTCTGTACGCGGATGCTTTTCTGGCCTTTTTCCATCAGGTAAAGATTGGCGGTCAGCAGGTCGCCGTAGATTCGGTTCTTTTCGGTCTGGTCGCTCTGCCGCAGGGTCTCCAGCATGATGCTTTTTTTCTTTTCCACCCGCTCCAGCGCGCTTTTGATGTGCCGTTGCAGACCGGCGCTTTTCTGCTGCATCCGCATCCGCAGGTCGCGCCCCAGGTAGAACTCGTCCATGGCGCGGCTCAGGCTTTCCATGGGCTTCTGATTTTCTTCCGGGAAGCTGCGGTAGGGGAAGGGGAAGAAATCCTGCGCCAGCCCGGTCTCGTCATAGAGTGTGACAGGGGAGAAACGGTCTGCCAGACCCGCAAAGAAGTCCGCCAGTTTGCCACACACGAGAGGAAGATTCAGCTCGTCCAGCTGGGAGGACGGCTCCACACCGATCTGGGCGCAGACTTCCTTGGAGCACAGCCCCGCCATGCCGCTGACCGACTCCATCAGCGCCTTGCTCAGGGACATTTTCAGCCCGGAAAGACGGGCAAGCAGCGCTTCGGCGGATATCTCCTCCGGGGTCAGCTTTTCCTGCCGGGGGGGAAGATGGTATTCGTCTCCCGGCAGCAGGGTACGCACCCGGCTCATCTCGCTGTTGACGTGGCGGATGGCGTCCACGATCACGCCGTCCGGCCCCACCAGCGTCAGGTCGCTGTAGCGGCCCATTACTTCCAGATAGAGTGTTTTTTCCACGTGGTCGCTCATTTCATCCAGCGCGTCAAAACGCACGGCCAAAATCCGGTCGCCGAAAAGCTGCTCCACCCGGAGGACCCGCGCCCCCAGCAGGTGCTTGCGCATCAGCATACAGAACATGGGCGGCTCGGCGGGGTTTTCATAATTCTGTCCCGTCAGCTGGGCCCGGGCCTGATTGGCGTTGGCGCTCAAAAGCAGCCGGTGATTGCCCCCGCCGGAGCGGATCAGCAGCGTCAGCGCGTCCCGTTCGGGCTGATTGACCTTATCCACCCGGCCGCCCGCCAGCTTTTCATTCAATTCCCTGGCCATGAAGGACAGGGTAAATCCATCCATCGGCATGATGAAACCTCCTGTTTGCCGCGCCGCCGGAGGCTTCCGGCGTACGCTTCCGTCATGATAGCATATCCGGCGCAAAAGTACAATTCGTCATGTTCGCCCATTTTCCCTCATACATTGAAAGTGCAATCGACGCAGAGGAGAGGATTGGTTTATGAAGATCAAACGGGCGGACATTGAGCGGATATTGATCCTGTGCGCGGCGGCGCTGGTGGTGGTTCTGGCGCTGCGGAGCGGCGGACAGACCACGTCGCAGGTGCTGGTGGAAACGGCGGAGGTGCCGGTGGAGCAGACCAACGCGTCCACGAAGGGGGACACGGTCTCCACCGTGGTGTACTACGAGGATGGGGACGGCTATCTGGTGCCCGTGACCCGTCAGGTGGAAAAGACGGACGGCATTGCCAAGGCCACGCTGAACCTGATGGTCAAGAGCGGCGAAAACGACATGCAGGCGGCACGTCTGGGTCTGCGGACGGTGATCCCCGAGGGCACGACCTTCGACATCGACATTGCCAACGGCCGCGCCAATGTGAACATGAGCAAGGAAGCCCTGTCCTGTTCCGGGGCGGAGCAGGAGAATCTGATGGTGAACGCGGTGGCCGGGGCGCTGAGCTGCTTTTCCACCGTGGATGAAGTCACCTTTGAGTTTGACGGCAAGAAGCGCAGCAAGCTGACCTACGGCACGGATGTCAGCGGCGTTTTCTCCGGTGACGAGTTGAATCTGGAATCGGTGGAGACGTTCTCCAAGGATGCGAATCTGGTCAAACTGTACTTCCCCTCCCAGACGGGCCGTTTGCTGGTGCCCGTCACCCGGGCGGTCTTCAGCAATGCGGACGTCAGCACCGCCATTCTGGAGCTGGCCAAGGGGCCTCGAAGCGACAGCGGTCTGGAGCGGGCGCTGCCGGAGGACTGCGGTATCAAGAGCGTCGTCATGAAGGACGGGGTTGTGACGGTAAACTTCTCCAAAGAATTCAAGCAGGCCATGGAGGAAACCGACGGCGGCAAGCAGGCCGTCCGAGCGATCCTTTTCACCTGCTCCCAGTTCCCCGGGGTGAAAAAAGTGGAAGTGCTGGTAGACGGCGAGAAGCCCGCCCTTCCCGAAGACGACCAATCCACCTTCATCAACGACGAGCAGGAAGTCATCGCCCAATACCCCGGCGTCGTCGAACTCGACTAGCAAGGGGCAGTGCCCCTTGACCCCGGACTGCGCGCTATGCGCGCAGGGCGCTCGTGGGACATGCGGCTTGGCCGTTGAATTACCGCCGCTCGGCAACAGGCCTCGCGGCTCGCGGGTCTGGTGTGATTTC
>CAKUCE010000125.1 GCA_934643535.1 uncultured Clostridia bacterium
CGGGCATTCCGGGGCGCAGCTCTGACATGCCACCGGCATGTCATTCACTCCTGCGCCCCCGCTTCGCGGCCCCTTTCGTAAGGGGAGCCTTTGGGTGCTCCGCCTGATCGTTTTCTGTTTCTCCTGCATCCTTGCCGAAACATTCTTATTTCGACGTGAAGACAGCGATTCTTCTGACTTGCGATCTGGAAAAGTTCTTGAAAAACCGTTCCGCGTCCGCGGCCTACCTTCTCATGGTTGCCCACAATGGCGCCCTTTCGGGCAAACGGATGTCCGTTTTTGGCCGCAGCCTCTCGCGCACAGCTCCGGGCGAATGGCTTGAAAACCTTTGTTCTTTCATCCCCGGCTCAGTACCGATTTTCGGCCCGCGACCGGGAATTACACGTCTTCAGATGCGTATAAAGTTGTAAATTCGGTGAAATGCGCTTGCGCGCAAAATGGACGGTTCTTTTCAACCGTCTGTATCATAACACGGGCGAAAAGAAAAGTCTACTTTAATTTTTAAGGTTGCCGCATTTTCTGCCCGGGCTGTGCGCGGATATCATAGAAAGACCTTTGTATGTCAGGCGGGCGCACATGCGCGGCTGTCTCGACAACAAAGGTCATTTCTGAGTGGCAAGCGGCACCCTTTTAGATCCCCCATTGGAATAAATGCAGCCGTATTTGCTGTGACCCAGATCCGTCGTCCGAGGTCTTCGTGTGGGAGCAAGTTGTCGCCAATCTCTGCATGCTCAACAATTCTTTCAATCAACTTAATTTCATTGACTGCGCTTCTATAATATGTGCGTTCTGTACATTCACCCAGTGCGTCGATAGACGTCTCACATTCCGAAAGAAGAGTATCAGCAGTTAGACTCTCATTTTCTGGAGCCGCAATAGAGAAGGCATCAGAGACGAAGAATAATTCAAATGCAAGATTGCATACTATCGTTTTCATCATTGATTCTTCATCAATCAATCGAACAATTGACCACCACTTTTCCTTTACTTGCGCAAAGCGATCTCGTGCGGCATTACCTGCTGAATCGTTGATATCCATCTCACTTTCAAGTGCTTTTTGCACTGCGTTTCATTCGCATTGCGCTCGGCGATGATGCTCTGAATTTCCTCCAGCCGCGCTTGGCGGGAACCGTCCTTGTGGATGCTCTCCTGAATCGCTGCGATACGACGGTTAAGCTGCTCGATCTGATCGGAGATACCTTTGAATTCATCCTCGCTGCTTTCCACATCCTTTCCGGCCGCGACGGTTTCGTTGACAAGATCCAGCATCCGTTTGTTCAGCGTGTCGATGCGGCGCATGAGCAGGTCGATTTCCTCTGAACCGCCATTTATGCCGATGGCTTCTCCAATGGTGGCTTTCATGAGCGCCAGGTATGTGGACTCGTCCTCTGCGTGAAAGCGCTTCAGCGCTCGGACAACGGCCCCATGCAGGGTTTCTTCCTCCGCGGTGATGGAGTTCTTACAATACTTTTTGCCATAGTCCAAACGGCTTACGCAACGCCAGACGATTTTCTTTTTTCCGCGGATATTCCATGTGACACGCTTGTACCGGCTGCCGCACTCTGCACAGTGGAGGACTTCTGTCAAAGCGTACTTTGAGTAGCGACCATTTGCCGTAACTGCGGTTTTATCCGATTGAAGCCGCAGTGAATTTCTGCGTGACAGTTCTTCCTGCGCACGGTTGAACACCTCACGGCTGATAATCGCTGGATGATTGTTCTCGACAATGTACATGGGTGCTTCGCCCTGATTTGCTTTTCGCGTTTTGGAGATGCAGTCGACCGTAACGGTTTTCTGGAGGATACAGTCGCCACAGTATTTTTCGTTCCGCAGGATATTGCAGAAAACCGCATAATATGCGCAATGTCCCGGCCGGATTCCCGGCCGGGACAGTTTGCTTTTGGCAGCACAATGCGGTCACCCTCTGTACCGTTTTGAAACGCCTGAAATACTTCAGGCCCGCCATTTTGTGATCGTTGGATCCATAGGCCATGCTCGCAGGTGCTTGTAAGTATAACGGGAAATGTCAGGATTGGCCGCGCCCGGCGCGTCCACCTCGATGATATGACTTGCAATAGGCTCAAAATCTGCACGAAAATGTCCTCGAGACTTAATGAGCAGCAGTCGCTGTCTGGTCGGGTCTATGCCAAGCTCCGTGAACACCTCCACATGGTTGCAGGGATGGCGCACCGTGTACACCGCAATCTGGACGTTTCCGACCTCCAGGCGCACACCAATTCCAAGATCATAGCAGTCTCCTCGTCCCATCGGTCCGTAAAAACGAAAATGTCCGTCTGTAATGGTCTTGACCCGTGCGGTTACCACAACGGGTGCGCCGTAATCGGGACTGGCTTTACCACCGATAGAAAACTCCGCAGTATTGCCGATGCCCACCTCCAGCGCACGTCTTACTGTCTCCGGATCCCAAATCAGCGCGGCGGCAGAGCCAGGGATATTCGCTTGAATCATGGCCCGCAGGAGTTCCGTTGTCTCACTGGATCCACCACCACCGGGGTTGTCCGATACGTCCGCCAGAATTACCGGTCGCTCCGGTTTTTTCTCCAGCAGCGTTCGAGCCAATGCCATGGCTTCGGAAACAGGCGGAAGCTTCTTGATGAACTCCTCCCGCGTCTGCCATGCCATCGTGCAGATATCATCGCAGGCCGCCTGCGCCAAGGCCCGGTCTCCATCTGCAGTAGCCACTACATTAAAGCCCGCGTAGTCCACGTCCACATATGGGAAGCCGCCGCAGACGCTTACATTGATCATTCCCTCACGCTTTTCCCACTCTCTGGCTCTTTCAAAGAGGCGGAACATTGGTCCGTGGGCAGTCAGTAGGTTGATGGTGGGAAACGCAATGGGTGGATGGCAATATGCTGTCACTGGGTGCCATTGTCCCTTTAACGTTTTTGCCATGCACTCTGCTACCTCCACGGCCCGGTCATAGGCATCAATGTGCGGGTTGGTATCAAAGGCGAACAGAGCATCCACATGCAGTGCAGCCTTTTCTGTGTTGTTGGCGTGGAGATCCTCCGTGACCATCAAGGGCTTGTCTCCGATGATCTCCCGGATTGCGCAAATGATGTCACCCTCCGGATCCTCCACGCCCTCAGCCAGCATTGCTCCATGGAAGCAGAGGATTACTCCGTCCACTTCGTTTTTCCGCAGCGGTCTCAGAATACGCTCCCGCATATCCTGATAGGCTTCATAGTTCGTGGGGGCTGCTGGCGTGGATTCGGCGTAGAAAGTCGGTAGAACATCCCAGCCCTCTCGATCCGCTACATCCAGAATGCCGCCAATGTCTTTCTTTGTCCCCCGCAGGGTCAGGATATCTGTTCCCTCGAGTTCCATCCAACTGGAACGCGGCGTGGGAATAGGCGAAAAGCAGTTGGTCTCCTGTTTGATTCCGCCAACAGCGATTTTCATCGTTGCGTCTCCTTTCTTAACGCAAAGGATGTCTGTTCTACGTCCTACACACAGGCACCCATTCGTTTTCCAACAGTTTGCCGTTTTCTTTCCTATATGCAGCCTAAACGGCATGCTCCGTCCCTGCTTCAGTCGGGACATCCGGTTCACAAGTGCCGCCGAAGAGCGCGCAGGAGACATAATGTCCCGGAGCGACTTCGGTAAGCGGGATATCCGCTCCCGTGCATTTTTCACAGGCGTGGTCGCATCTGGGCGCAAAGCGGCATCCAGGTTTGGGGTCAATGGGATTGCCAACCTCTCCACGAATCACTGTGGGTCTAGCATGACGCTTGGAAAGATTCGGGACGGGAATGGCAGAAAGAAGGGCCTTTGTATATGGGTGCAGTGGGTGGCGGAACAGTTCATCGGAGGTCGCCTTCTCTACACACTGACCCAAATACATGACTGCGATCTCATCCGAAATATGCTTGACCACACTGAGGTCATGCGTTATGAAGATATATGTCAGCCCTTTATCCTCTTTCAAATCCATCAGAATATTCAGAATCTGAGCCTGGATCGACACATCCAGAGCAGATACTGGCTCGTCGCAGACGATAAACCGCGGATCCAAGGCCAGAGCCCGCGCAATTCCGATTCGCTGACGGCGTCCGCCATCCAGCTCATGAGGATACGCGTCTCGCAGGCGCGGTGACAGACCGACCGTGTCCATCAGCATATCCACACGCTCATAGATTTCCTTCTTGTTCGTGCAAATGTGATTAACCCGAATTGGATCAGCAATCAAATTTGCCACACTCAACCGAGAATCTAAGCTGGAGTAGGGATCCTGAAATACCATCTGCATTTTCAGGCGGGCTTTTCGAAGGCGGGCCCGGCTCATACCTGCAATGTCCTCGCCATCCAGAATAACTTGGCCGGCAGTTGGCTCTGTCAGGCGCAAAATGGTTTTTCCCAAGGTAGATTTCCCGCATCCACTCTCGCCCACGACACCCAGTGTTTTTCCCTCTGCAATGGTAAAGCTGACATCGTCAACAGCGTGAAGCATTCCCTTCTTCGTGGGAAAATACTTTTTCAAATGGTTGACAACCAAAAGAGGCTCTTTTTCCTCAAGCATTTTTATTTCCTCCCTCCCGGTCATCGTATAGGTGGCACGCGACTTTGTGTGTGCCGCAGGTGTGGAACTCTGGCGGCAGCGTGCGGCAGATGTCCATGCATCTGGGGCAGCGAGGGCTGAACTTGCATCCGACAGGCAGATCTGTTGGGTCTGGCATCAGACCGTCTATGGGTCTCAGGCGTTCTGCCTTTGTTTCAAGATCCGGCAGCGAGCCAAAGAGCCCCGTCGTATAGGGATGCTGCATCTCGCCGGAGTAAATATCCTCCACGGAGCCGATTTCGATGATCTCTCCAGCATACATAATCGCAACATTGTCGCACATCTGCGCCACGATTCCCAAGTCATGGGTGATCAGGATCATGGCTGTACCAAGCTTCTCGCGCAGCTCATCAATCATTGCCAACACCTGCGCCTGAATGGTAACATCCAGCGCCGTTGTCGGCTCATCGGCAATGATCAGATCCGGCTCGCAAACCAAGGCAATAGCAATCATCACACGCTGCTTCATTCCACCGCTGAGTTGGTGCGGAAAATCATACTTGCGCTCGCGCTGGATACCCACCAGCTCCAGAGTCTTGTCCACACGCTCGTCGATCTGCTCTGGTGTCAAGTTTTCTTTATTGTGATATTTCAGCGCCTCGCCGATCTGATCTCCCACCTTCATAATCGGATTGAGCGCAGACATGGGGTCTTGGAAAATGAGAGAAATCTTCTCTCCCCGAATGCCATGCTGCATAGTGGAGATGGGAAGCTGCAGCAGATTTTGTCCCTCAAATTCGATGGTGCCGTTCAGTACCTTGGCTGTCCGATCAGGCAGCACACGCATGATGGCATAAGCTGTGGTGGTCTTACCGGCGCCAGTCTCCCCTACGAGACCGAGCGTTTCTCCCTTATTGAGTGAAAAGCTGATGCCGTTAACTGCGTGTACCGTCTCATGTCGGGAAGTATATACCACTTCTAGATTGCTGACCCGCAGCAGTTCATTTTCATTGCTCATGATATGTACTCCTCTCTCAGTCCCGCAGTCTCGGATCCAGCGCATCCCGCAGGCCATCACCCACCAGATTGAACGCCAGAGCCGCCAACAGGATGGCAAGGCCTGGGAATAAAATGGTGTGGGGCGCTACCTGCATAAACTCTCTCGCTTCGCTCAGCAGAACACCCCACTCCGGGGTCGGCGGCTGAACACCAAGTCCGATATAAGAGAGGCTGGACACCTGTAGGGTGATGGCGGAGAGATTAATGGTCAAATCTACAATCATCGGCCCCAAAGCATTGGGGATGATATGTCGGAAAATCAGCTGGTAGTCGCGACTCCCGTAAGAACGGGCCGCTTCGATATGCTCTTGTCCAACCAAGGACAGCATGACCGCTCGGGCCGATCGGGTCGCACCCGGAACACGTGAGACCATCATTGCGATTACCAGATTCGGCAGAGATGTACCCAATGCCGCCACAATGGCCAGCGCCAGAAGCGTTCCCGGAATTGCCTGAAAGATATCCAGAATACGCATCAGCACATCATCCAGCCAACGGCTATAAAAGGCAGCCAATGCACCAAGGATAACACCAACGGCCTGCGCCAAAAAAACGGCAGGGATCGCAATCATCATGGTGTACTTTGTTCCGTGGATCACACGAGTGAAGATATCGCGGCCATATCCGTCCGTTCCAAACCAGTGCTGTGGGGAAGGGCCCTGCAGTCGGTTAGGGATGTCCTGTTCCACACCATAGACATAGGGGGAGATCTGCTCACCGAAAATAATGACGAGGATCAGTCCAATTACGATAGCAAGACCAATTAGCGACACCTTATTGCGGCAAAAGCGATACATTGTTTCCCGCAGAGGAGACATATTTTTCTTTTGCGTCATCGCGCTTTTCCCCCCTTCGAGTAACGCGCCTTAATACGGGGATCCACCACTGCGTACAGCAGATCCACCACCAAAAGGATCAGGGAAAAAACAATCGCCAGAAACACGGTGCCGCCTGTGACAGCGGGGATATCCTTGCGCTTGACAGAGTTGATGATGAATGTGCCGAGGCCGTTGCAGCCAAACACTGTTTCTGTCACCACCGCGCCTCCCAGAAGGCTGCCGATGTAGACGCCAATGGTGTTGATAATGGGCAGACATGCGTTGGTAAATGCGTGCTTCCAAACTACGATCCGCTCCGGAACCCCCTTGGATCTGGCGGTTCTGACGAAGTCCTGTCGAACCGCTTCCAGCATATAGGTTCTGGTACTACGCAAAATACGGGCAGAATACGGGATTCCCAGCGTCAGCATTGGCAGCACATAGTTTTTCCAACTTCCTATGCCGCTGGCCGGAAGCCATTTCAGCCGCAGAGCGAATACGACTGCCAGCATCATTCCCAGCCAGAACACGGGAACCGCAGCCATCACCATCGCCGTCACACGCGCCACATAGTCCAGCGCAGAGTATTGCTTCACTGCGGAGAGAACGCCCAACAGCACGCCAATCACGCTGGCAAATGCAATGCTGGAAATTGCGATAATCAGTGTAACAGGAACACGCTGCTTCAGCGTCTCCAGAACCGGTCTAGAGGTTAGCCAAGAGGTACCAAAGTCAAATTTCGTTAGCAGATTGACGATATAATTAAAAAACCGAACCAAGAATGGTTTGTCCAGTGCAAACTGTTCGTTAAACGCCTGGATGCTTTCTGGGCTGGCATTGTCGTCCAGCATCATAATGGCCGGGTCGCCTGGCGTCATCTCCATAATAGAAAATACGACCAGCGCCACACCAATGATGATCAAGACCATAGTTACCAGCCGGCGAATGATGTATCTTGCCATATTGCTTGCTCCGCCTCCATAGAAGTGGGAGGGGCTGGTCATTCGATGCTGCGACCAGCCCCATTATCTGAGCCGAAAGAAAGGCTCAATCTGTGTTATTCCCAATAGAAATTATAGACGTAATAGTAGTTGGTGTTAATCTCCTCGCAAACCAGTCCCTTCTGGTAGGCATAGGGAATGGACTTGTAGAACGTCGGAATCGAATACATTTCGTCCTGCAGAACTCTGTTGATCTCCAGCC
Organism: uncultured Clostridia bacterium; assembly: GCA_934643535.1. Classification (GTDB taxonomy): domain Bacteria; phylum Bacillota; class Clostridia; order Christensenellales; family Aristaeellaceae; genus Limiplasma. The sequence goes on from CAKUCE010000125.1 coordinate 7,603, forward strand.
ATGTATCCTTGCGGACAGTGGGATCCTGCTCATTCATCGCTTTTTGGAGCAAATCATCCAGTTCTTTGTTCTCTACGTCCAGTTCGCTATATATGCCCTCCGCCCGCTGCTCATCTGTCAAATAGCGGAAATACTGATAACAGTAGCTTGCATCAGGAGAATAGTTCGTTCCGGTCGTAGCCAAGTTATAGTCGTGATCCTTACGGCTGGCGCGGCAGGAGGCCGAATCTGCCAGTTCAACACCTACTGTCACTCCAATATCCGCCAGGTTGGATTGGAAGATAGTGGACATTTTTTCCCAGTAGCTGCCGTTGATAGTCAGAATTGTTCCGATGTCCAAGCCATCGCCGTATCCAGCTTCAGCCAGCAGTTCCTTTGCCTTTTCCGGATTGTAGGCATAAGTGGGAATCCCTGCTGCCTCCAGCTCCTCTACAGTAAAGCCGCCGACAACCGTATCCGCGTTAAACATGGAGTAGGCAGGCTGTGCAACACCGTCATACGCCGCAATGCACATAGATTCCCGGTCGATGGCATAAGACAATGCCTGTCGCACCAGCTTGTTGGAAAGTGCGTCGTTGTTGTGGATGTTGATATGGAAAAAACTCGTGTGGTTGGTAGGTGAGAGATAAGTCTGATAATTTGTGTTGGCGCTGATGCTGGCCCATGTTGCAGTGGGAACCACAATCAAATCCAAATCGCCCGCCTCAAAAGCAACGGTAATGGTATTGTTGTCAGCAAGGATCTGGTAGTCGATTTTGTCGATGCGGGCCTTGCCCCGGTAATACTCTGGGAAAGCTACCAGTTTGATTTCTGCATCGGGGTTGTATTCCGCCACCATGTATGGTCCCGTGCCAAAGGGAATCCACTCACTTCCCACGGTTTCGTCTGCCTCAGCCGCCAGGAATGCGTCCTTCTGAAGGATATATCCAAAGAGACAGATGCTGGTAAAGAAGCTGGCGTTGGTTGTGGAGGATTTGATTTCCACGGTGTTCTCATCCACTGCCGTAGCGCTCTCAAAGCTGGAAAGGTTTGTGCGCTTCTGGGTGTAGGGGCCGCTCTTCAAAGCATAGTCCAGAGACCACGCCACATCTTCAGCGGTCAGCGTTTCACCGTTGTGGAACTTAACATCATTCCGCAGATGCACTGTATAGGTCATGCCATCCGGCTGTGCCTCATAGGATTCCGCAATACGGGGCTCCAGTTCACCGGTATCGGTCACGAAAAACAGTGTCTCATACAGTTGGCAGAACAGCTGCATGTCAACGATGTTGGCGCTGGCAAAAGGATTTAGCGTCTCCACCACCTGATTGAGGGCCAAATGAATGGTGTCACGGGTGGCGCCCTGCTCTGATTCGCTGGCAGGTGTACCAGAATTTTGATGATTGTCGGAACCGGCGGTTCCGCTGCAGGCAGTCAAAAGCATGACCAATGCCAGCAGAAGTGCTACAACAGAATTTACTCTTTTCATAAAAGCCTCCTTCTTCTCATTGAAACAGTTCCTTGCGCCCTCGGGCGCACAAATTGGACAGGTTCTACACTCTCCCGTTTGTCTCTACGCCAGCAATTCTCCGGCGATGCGGGCAGCCAGTGTACGCGGCAGGATGGCCGGCAGGCCGGTCAGCTCCTCC
>CAKUCE010000126.1 GCA_934643535.1 uncultured Clostridia bacterium
GCATAAGGGTTCTCCTTTCGTGATCCTGTCAAAGAATCAGAAGTTGCGCAACTTACGTTTCCTATTATGAAACGAAAAACGGCTCCTGTCAAGAGCCGTTTGAAATTTTGCGGTCGATCAATGCTGCTTTTCGCTTTTCCTCCGGCAAAGAGCCTTTCCCCAACGGGCCGCCCCCTCCGTGACCGCCGTCAGCGCGGCAGCCAGCACCAGCGTACTGGCATAGCACAGCACCGTGAAGGCCCATTGCAGTCCGGGATCGCTGTGGAGCGTGTTGGGGAACCAGTTCCGCACATATTGCACCGCCAGAAACTGATGCCAGATGTAGAAATTGAACGTCAGCCCGGACAGCCAGCGCATCAGCCGGTTGCCAAGCAGCCATTCCAGCGGACGGGGCAGGAAGGCGGATGTGAGAATACAGCCCAGCAGCGCCAGTGCCAGCGGCAGCCGGTGTTTCAGCTGCCCCAGCCGCAGCGAGGCCGTGCTTTGCAGCCCCAGCGCACACTGCGCATGGAGAATCTGCAGCACCACCCATATGCACATAGCCAGCCCTGCGGCAGCGGCCCACTGCAGCGCCGTTTTCAGCCGTGGCGCGCGCGTCTCCAAAAATGCCCGTCCCGCTTCATAGCCCATGGCTCCCAGCATTCCCAGCGCGTATACGTCCAGAAAGGCCGGCAGTTGGTTGATATACATGGCCGTATCTTCGACCCTGTAATAGACGAACGCCCGGTACAGCCAGCCTGCCGCCATCATCAGGCCCAGCGTCAGCCCCGGCTTTTTCCTTGTCCAGCGGGCCAGCAGCGGAAACAGCAGATAAAACTGCATTTCGATGCAGACCGTCCACAGAACGCCGTTCAGGGGCGTACCGTAATAGGGCTGCAAAAAGAAGGTCTGGGTCAGCGTCAGGTGGCTCCACAGATCCAGCCGCCGCGCTCCGTCGCTGGCATAGCTCCCCTGAGGCAGGGCAAAGAGGAAATACGCGGCCAGCACCGCCAGCAGATAGGACGGCAGGATCCGCCAAAGCCGGTTCCGATAAAACGGCAGCACCGCAGGCGGCTTCGTCCCTTCCCGGCGGCACCGGGCATGGGGCAGGAACAGCAGAAACCCGCTGAGCAGGATCAGCCCGTCCACGAAGATATACCCCGTGCGGGTGATATAATCAAAGCTGATCCGTTTTCCCAGCAGCACCACGGTCTGCGGCAGCCAGCTCTGCTGCCAGATGTGAAAATTGGCCACCAGCAGGGTCATCAGCACACGAAAGCCATACAGCGCGCCAATTTCCCGCCGGGCGTTGTCTTTTTCCCCCATGGCTCAGGCCTCGTCCGCCGGAGCATCCGTGGCATCCGGCTGGACGGTTTCTTCCGGCTGAACGGTTTCAGCAGGCGCAGGGGTCTCGGTCGGTGCAGCCGTCGCAGCGGGCGTTTCCAGCTCCATGGCGGGCATTTCCGCCTCCGCCGTTTTGGTGAACTTATAGTCCCGGTTTCTGCCGTCCCGAAGATCCCGCAGGCTCATGCCCTTAGCGGTCAGCTGACTGATCTGGAACGCGGATTCCAGACTGTCCGGACTGGTTCCCACCATCAGGCTGAAATTGCTCACGCGGAAATACAGCTCTTCTCCCAGCAGGGTGCAGGTGCCGTCAGTGTGGAATTCCGCCTGCGTCCCGCTGGCGGACTCCCACGCGCCCAGAATCAGATAGGCCCGGCGCTTCAGCTTGCTTTCCGCGTCCCGGTAGCCGATGGCCTCCTGATAAAAGGGCATGGCCCGGTAGGGCTCGTGATTCCGATACAGCTGGTCGGCGTAGGAATAGCACGCCTCCTGATACAGCTGCTCCAGATCGCGGTAGGCTCTGGGCAGATTCGTCCGGTCTACGTCCTGCAAGGCCCGAATGGCCGCAGGATAGTTTTCCTCCGCAAGGGCCTCCCGAGCTGCCGCAGAGGCGGCGCTGTAGAGCTGATCGTAGCAGTCGGAAGCCTGCTGGGCCGCATCTTCATAATCGCCCAGCGCGGCAAAGGCGTCTCCGGCGGATTTCAGCTCGCCCGCATCTTTCTGAGCCAGCGCCAGCTGGTAGCGGCAGGCGCTGATTCGTTCCAGCGCCCGCTCGTTGTCGCCCAGCTGCTCATACAGATCGATGGCTTCCTGATACTTCTGTTCGTTTTCCAGCCGCACGCCCTCGTTGAGGATCATTTCGTTCAGGGTATTCACGGCCTGTTCGTCGTCCAGGTTGCCCACGTTTTCCAGCGCGGCCTGCACGTCTCCGCTTTCCTGATAGCTCTGGGCGATCTTTTCCTCGGTGTCCTTCACCCACTGCGCGCAGTCCTCATAGTCGCCCAGCTGGGTAAAGTTTTCCAGCGCCGAGGTATAATCCCCCGCCGCAAACTGAGACTTGGCCAGCTCATAGCGGCACTGATTTTTCAGGGTCTCGCTGTCCTGATACCGGCCCAGCAGCTCCAGCGTTTCCAGCGCAGCCGCGTAATCGTTCCGGCTGATGGCGGCCTGCACCAGCTGATAGCGCACATCCTGAAGCAGGCTGTCGCTGTCCTGATAACCTGCCAGACCGGCCAGCAGCTGCTCGGCGCTCTGATAATCGCTGTTTTCAACAGCGGTCTTGGCCTGCTGATACCGGCACTGCTGCAAAAGCTCTGCCGCGTCGGCGTATGACCCGGCGCTTTCCAGAAGGGGCGCAGCCGCGTCGTAGGCCTGTTGCTCCATCAGCTGCACGGCCCGGTGATAGTCGCAGATTTCCGCCTGTCCCAGGCTATCCAGATAATCCGGAATCTTCCGGAACGCCTCGGACGCGCCTTCGTAGTCCTCCTGCTCCATCCGCGCCCGGCCATACTGATACAGGCAGTCATTGCCCTTAGCCAGCGCATCCTGATAATCCGCAATTTCCAGATAGCGCTCCCCGGCGGTCTTCAGATCGCCGTCCGCCAGCGCCTTTTCCGCCAGCCGGTAGACCGCCGCCTGCCGCTGTTCTTCCGCGTCCTCCCAGCCGGAGGACAGCAGATACAGACGGATCGCCTCTTCGTCGTTGCCCTCGTCCGCCTGCTTGGCGGCCAGCCGGTAATAGCATTCCCGGACCTTGTCGTCCGCGTCCTGATAGCCGCTCAGATTCATATACAGGGCCAGCGCCACGTTCTCGTTGCCCCCGTTCAGCAGTTCTTCCGCCTGTTCGTAGGCGCACTGCCGACACCTTGCCGGGCTGTCCTCGTAGTCTCCCAAACTCTGGAAGGACTCCATGGCCTTATCATACAGCTTGTCCGCCAGATAGCTTTCGCCCAGCAGATACACCGTCTTTTTCCGCTGATCCTCGCTGTCCTGATAACCGTTCAGACCGGAAAACAGCTTTTCTGCTTCCGTCAGGTTATCCGCGCCGCCCAACTCCCGCAGGCTGAGCGCCTTCTGATAATCGCATTCCTGCTGACGTTCCGCCGCGTCCCGATAATCGCCCATGGCGGCAAAGGCCGTCCGGGCTTCGTCGTACTGTCCGGCGGTCAGCTTTTCCACAGCCGCGTTGTAGCGCAGGGTAGGCAGCACCCAAAAAACGCCGAACAGCACGGCGGCCAGCGCCAACGCTCCCGCCACGCTCCAGCGGATGACCCGGTTTTTCCGGCGGCGCTGCTGACGGCGCTGTTTGTTTTCTTCTTCCAGAAGGCGGCTGTTTTCCTTGCGGGCCTCGGTCGCCACGTCCGCCAGTTTCTTTTCATGAACGGCGATCACCTGCCGCACGTTTTCCCGGCTGAAGCTGGCGAAGACCGCGTCCCGGCCCCGCTCGCAGCGGCAGCACCGGGCCGAATCCAGCGGGTTGGCGCGCCCGCAGACGCAAAGCCACGCCTGCTGCTGCACCTCGGGGTAGCCCATTGCGTCCTGACCGGCCACGAAACGCAGCTCGTCCAGCGCCCGGCCCGGCTGCAGGGTGTTGGGCGTATAGTTCACCAGCGGCGCGTTGCCCTTACGCCAGATAGTCGCATCGTCAAACCAGACCTTTTCAATGGTGACTTCCGCTTCCTTGACGTTCTTCCACTCGTTGGGCACCATCATCACGCTGAACCGTTCGCCCGGAGCGGCCTTCAGGCCCTGCATCCGCTCGGACTGGCGGAACAGGAGCCGGTTGTCCTGATCGTAGCAGCTCAGCGTCAGAAGAACGCTGACCACCACTTTGTGGGACAGATTATTCATCACAAACGTGCATTCCGAAACGTCCTCCGCCGGCATGGCGGACTGCCACAGTTCCACCGGACACGTCAGATCAATCTTCATGGTTCACCCTCCCGGTTTTTCCATTGTGGATCAACCTTTATTGTACAGGAAAATACGAAAAAAGTATAGTCCCGGCGGGCGCTTCCATTTGTAAAGCTTCCGCGGCGGCGTCAAAACGGGCCGGACAGCTTTCGCCGTCCGGCCCGCCGGGGGTCAGTTCTTTTACTGAGCGAGGAACGCGGCCAGCTGGCTGTTGGCTTCGTCCACGATCTTCTGCATTCCCGCGCCGTCCAGCTTGGACAGCAGCTCGGGCAGCAGAGTGTCCACATCGCCCGCGCCGGTCCACAGGGTCAGCGCATAGGCTTCCTTGATGTTCATGCAGGCAGCGATTTCGTTCTGCACAGGAGTGGTATCAAAGGTGAAACCGTAGATGGGCAGCTTCTTGGAACCGCCGTAGAACTCGGCGAACTTCTGCTGGAAGTCAGCGCCCTGACCCTTGGTGGGGGGCAGCAGGGTCACGTTGCCGACGCCGTTGACCCACACGCTGTAGCTGTTGGTCCGGGTATCGGTGAATTCGGCTTCGCCCGCGTCGTTCAGGTTGTAATGCACGCCTTCCACGCCGTAGCACAGCAGGGTAATCACGGTGGGATCGGAGTTGAGCAGGTTCAGGAACTTCATGGCTTCCACGGGATGAGCGGAGTTGGCGGAAATAGCCATCATCGCGCCCTGCACGGAGGTGTTGTCGATGTAGGGAGCGTCATAGTCCATCAGGTAGGCCACCTGCACGCCGCGGGCCTCGGAAGTGGTCACTTCGTAGCCGTAGAGGGACACCTCGGTGGAGATCAGGTAATTCGCGGTGTTCTGGGCATTGCGCCACGCATCGGTCGCAGTCTCGCCGATGGCGATAGCGGGGTCGATGTAGCCGGCCTGGAAGTATTCGCGCATCTGCTTGGCGAACTTCTCAAACTCGGGAGTGGCGAACTTGCCGACCAGCTCGGTGCCGTAAGCGCCGGGGGCGGACACGTCTTCCTTGTTGTAGTAGTAGCTCAGCAGCAGGTTGGCGTCGCCGGGAACGATGCTCACGCCGTCCACGATGCGCTCCGCCACAGCGCCTTCAAAGATGAAGGGGTAGAAGGTCTTGCCTTCCGCTTCTTCCCCGGCCTTGACCTTGGCGAAGATATCGCCCCAGCCGTAGAAGCCCGCGTTCTTCATATCATCCAGCGTGTAGCCGTACTTTTCCAGCAGGGTCACGTTCACGTCCCAGCAGTTCATGGTGGCGAAATCCTTGAAGCCGGGGATGGCGTAGATGCCCTTTTCGCCGTCCTCGCCCTCGGTCTTGGCGCCTTCCAGCAGCAGCGCGGGCAGAGCGGCTTCCACGTCCTTGCCGTACTCATCCAGCAGGTTGTCTTCCGGGTCGTCCAGGCGGACGAACGCGCCCTTCTTGGCATAGGAAGCATATTCGTTGCTGGTCCAGGAGCAGGTGAACATCACGTCATACTCGTCGCTGCCGGCGTTGATGGCGTTGCTGGCCAGGTCGTTGAAGTTGGCCCAGGTGCCCCAGACGGGCTTCACGGTCACGCCGATCTTCTCGGCCAGATAGGCGTTCAGCTGTTCCAGCACAGCCGTGTCGTCGGTCACATTGCAGCCTTCAAACAGAACGGTGATTTCCACAGGGGCTTCTGCCAGAGCGGGGGTCAGGGCCGCCACGATCAGCAGCGCCGCCAGAACCAGAGAGAGCAGCTTTTTCATGGGTTTTCCTCCTTAACAAAGTAGGGTTGTTTTATTTGTAAGCGGCTTGCAGCACCGCACGCCGCATTACATCGAAGTTCTTCCGTCAGCCCTTTACCGAGCCGATGGTCAGCCCGGCCACCACATACCGCTGGAAGAAGGGATACGCGCAGGCGATGGGCAGCACGATGAACACCACCACCGCCATCCGCATGGTTTGGCTGGGCAGGCTCTTGAGGGCCTCCGCCCCGCTGGCGCCGATCATGGAGCTGTTGCGGGCCAGAAACTCCGAGTTCTTCTGCATTTCCATCAGCAGGTATTGCAGGGGATAGAGCTTCTTTTCCGTCACGTACAGCATGCACAGGAACCACTCGTTCCAGTAGCCCAGCGCCGTCAGCAGCGCCACGGTGGCAATACCGGGCTTCATGATGGGCAGGACGATGCGGCAGAGGGTGGTGTATTCCCCTGCGCCGTCGATGGTGGAGGCTTCGATCAGCTCAAAGGGCACGGTGGTCTGCAGGAAGGTGCGCATGATGATAATATTGAAGGGGCTTACCAGCATGGGCACGATCAGGGCGGCGTAGTTGTTGCTCAGCCCCAGCAGGTTCTTGCACACAATGTAGGTGGGAATCAGTCCGCCGCCGAAGATCATGGTGAAGAAGCTCAGGAAGCTGAAGAAGCTGCGGAATTTGTAGTCCCGGCGGAACAGCGGATACGCATACAGGATGCACAGCGTCACGCTCAGCACCGTTCCCACGATGGTAATCAGGAAGCTGTTGAAGTAGCTTCTCCACAAAAGGTCGCCCAGCCGGAGTACCTGCCGGTATGCGTCCAGCGACCACGTCAGCGGGAAGAAGGAATAGCCCTGCGCCGAGATGCTGCTTTCCCCGGTGAAGGAAATAATCACCACAAACACAAAGGGAATGATGCACAGCAGGGCGAACAGCCCCAGGATCAGTGCGAAGAGAAATTCCGTGCCCCGGCTGATCTCATTGAGCCGGAGATGGGAATGGGCTTGGTTCTTTTTCAGGGAAACGGCCGTCATGGTTCCTTTCTCCTTTCTCAGAACAGGCTGCTTTCTTCATCCAGCTTGCGGACCACCGCATTGGCCGTCATGATGCAGATGAAGCCTACCAGATTCTGCAGGAAACCGGCCGCCGTGGACATGCCCACGTTGCGGGTGGAGGTGTAGGCCCGGTACACGTAGGTATCCACCACCTGCGTGGCCGGGAACAGGGGGGCGGAGTTCATGGGCACCGACCAGAACAGGCCGAAGTCCGCGTTGAAGATCTTGCCCACATTCATGATGAGCAGGATGACGATCATGGGTTTCAGATGCGGCAACGTCACATGGATGACCTGCTGCCACTTGGTCGCGCCGTCCACCGAAGCGGCCTCGTATTGCGTGCGGTCAATGCCGGTGATGGCGGACAGGTACAGCACCGTGGAGTAGCCCGTGTTTTTCCACATGCTGCACAGGGTCAGGATGTAGGGCCAGTATTTGGGCTCGTTATACCAGTCGATGGCCGTTCCCGTAGCCGCCTGCTGGGCCCGGACGATCATGCCGTTGGTGGGATCCAGAAACGCGAAAAGGAAGTAGGCGGCCACTACCCAGCTCAGGAAATATGGGAAGAACATCAGCGTCTGATAGGTCTTGGCCAGAAACTTCCGGGTCAGTTCGCTCATCATGATGGCGAAGGTCACGGCCAGCAGCAGACCCATTACGATCCACAGCGCGTTGTAGCCCAGCGTATTGCGGATCATCACCCAGCTTTCGGAAGTGAACAGAAAGCTGAAATTCTTCAGCCCCACCCACTTGCTGTGGAACAGGTTGGCCGGAAAGGGGATCTTCCGGGTCGGCAGCTTGTAATCCAGAAAGGACATTACGATGCCGCCCATGGGCAGATAGCGCAGCAGCAGATACCAGATGGCTCCCGGCAGCACCATCGTAGTCAGCGCGAGGGTTTTCTTGAACTGTCCGCCGTTCAGCTTTCGGGGCAGCGGCTGCTGTTTTGCGGGGCACGTCATGGAGCAGACTCCTTTCTTGATCCACAGGCTTTCTATGACACGATCCATTCGATGGCTTGATTATAGATTTTCCGTCTCCCGATTGGAATGCCCGGACTTGTGCTTTTTTGTCCATTGATGCGCACTTGTTGCAACCGGTCGGCTTTTTTCCGTCAAAAGCAGGAAAACACCGTTTCTACCCGGTAATTGTCATAACGGATGAAGACAAAAAGCCAGGCACCCTTCTTTCCATATTTATTTTTACTCCGGGAGGAATATGATGCGTCGACTCTGGGACAGGCTGCGTTCTCTCAAGGTATCGCTGATCCTGATGGTCTTATGCTGCTGGCTGCTGCCGTCGGTCGTACTGGGCGGTTTTGTCGGCTCCGCGCTTTTTTCGCTGCTCCGTGAAAAAACGGAGGAGGCCCTGCTGACCGGCGCGCAGAATACCCGGACTCTTCTGAAGGCCAGCGTGGATTCCATGCTTTCTCTGGCCCGGGATGCGATCTACGACGGGGAGCTCAGCAGCGCCGTCAAGCGCTACGACAATGGAGAGATCCCTTATTCCGACTACGGCAACAGCGTCCGCGGCTATCTGGAACGGAAGTACAGCCGGGAACCATGGTGTCTGTGCGCCCTGTTCTTCCGCCCCGGCACGCAGGAAGAGCTGCATTTCACCTCCCAGACCCGGCAGAACGCCGAATGGTTTTCCGGCTACGCCATTCAAAGCGCGGCGCAGGCCGGGGAAACGCTGGGCGCCGGAAGCCGCTTCTACTCTCAGGACGGCCGCACCTACCTTTTACGAAACCTGTACCACACCAATCTGCAAAAATACGGGATGCTGGTATTGGAGATCGACATGGACACGGCCATGGCTCCCGCCCTTGCTTCGGAACAGGCGGGCGAGGGCGTTCGCTACGCCATCCGTCTGGACGATTACCGCCACGGCACGCTGCTGCCCGGCGGCGAGGGCGGCATTGAGGAGTCGGACGGCACGCTGCTCTACACGCAACGTCTGGAAACGGACGATTACCGGCTGGAACTGCAGGCGCAGGCCAGCCGCAACCGGGTCTACGCCCGCATGGATTTCTTCCGTCTGCTGACATGGGCGCTGATCGCCCTGACGGCTCCGCTGTGCGGGCTGGTGATGGTCTACGTGCAGCGCCGCATCGTGCGCCCCATCGGCCAGTTGTCCGCCGCCTCCCGGCGGATGCAGGA
>CAKUCE010000127.1 GCA_934643535.1 uncultured Clostridia bacterium
TCAAGGACGTGCTGACCGCCGCCGAAGGCTCCCGCACCCGGCTGCTGCGGGCGGGCAACGAGCGCCTGACGGACGATTTTCTCCGTTCGAAGGGCTTTGACGGCACGGAGGATCAGCTGCGTTCTTTTCGCCGGGACCTGCTGACCTACGCTGTCGACCCCATGCCCGATGTGTTTTCCGCTTTTTCTTCTGAAAAAATGACGGACAGCTTCTATGCGCTGGGTTCGCCTCTGATGAATCAGATGGAGCGCTTCGCCGGGGACGGCGGCGCACTGTTGGAAAATCCGGGCCGGGTGGAGCAGATGAGCAAGGCGCTGCAGGACTTCATTGCGGCTTTCCATCAAAAGAAACAGGAGCCGCCTGCTGAATACAGCGCCGTGGAGAAGGACGACGATTCGCCGCTGTTTTACGCCCTGCAAAATCTGGACACGTCCCGGCTGTCGGTCATCACCTGCGACCCGGCGGCGCTGCGCCGCCTTACCGGCACAGACGTCAGCGGCGCGCCGGTGGATTATCTGGAAAAAATTCTGCAGGAACGCGGCGTATTCGATCAGGGCCTCATGGTGGGACTGTACGTGATGCAGCTGGATTACATGGGGCAAATGACCAGCTTCGGCGCGGCGGACTTTGCGGAGCCGCTGCTCTGGGGACGGCCCGACTATGCGGAAAACCGAACCACTCAGGGGGCTATGCCCATGCCCCGGCTTCTGTATCTGCTGGCCGTGGGCCAGCCTGAACAGGTACGTGCCTATACGGAAAAATTGAATGCGCTGCTGGATGCGGACACGTCTTTGCAGGGAACCCGCGGCCCGGAAAAGGGGCAGCTTTGCTATGCGGCCCATGGAGAAACAGTGACGCAGGAGCCGTTTTCGTTCTTCTATGAATACACGGAAATTCAGCGCCCCTCGGCGGGGCTGTACACGCAGCTGGCGGACGGCTTCATCGTGGAGACGGAGCAGGGGACGGTCAGCCGGGAAAATGGCCTGTACACCGTGCGACTGACAGGCCGGGTGGGCAGCGAAGGGATCACGCTCCATTGGCCCCTTCAGGCAGTCGAGGGCGCGGAAACGCTGGATTTGTCCCAACTGACGGGGACGAGCGTCCGGGCGATCGATTCGCTGTTGCTGGATTCCGTTCTGCCCAACACCCCGGAAACGGCGGAGGACAGCCGGGAGGATCGTCAGGTTTTGACCCTGCGGGATAAACGATACGTTTTCGTTCGGCAGGACGATCCCTTCGCCGATGGAAAGGAAGAAAATCCCTTTACATTGACAGATATTCACTGGAATGAAGAAAACGGACAGCTGGAAGTAAATCTTCAGGTGGATCATACGAAGCTAAAAAGCGGCTATTATCGAATTGAAGTGGAAGCAAACCTATCTGGACGACAAATTCTATGGCCAAAAGTGGAATGGATCGACCAACTGGGCACGGAGATCACCAACAGTCAGATCAGTACGTGGGAAGCCTTCACCCAGCATTTGTACCGCTGTGGCAGACGGCTGAAAAACGTGCCCAAGCAGTTTGACCACGCGTGGGGCCCGGCCACCTCCAAGCCTTATCAGGACGTGGCAATTCCCGACTTCCCGCCGGTGTACCGGGCGCTGCATCTGCAAAGTCTGGTGCAGCAGCTTCGGGAAGGGGCCAATGTGGAAAACGTTCCGCTGATCCGCTGCGTTTTTGACGTATTTGTGGCCGATATGCCCGAACCGTAAGGCAAAGGAGAATGATGATGGGAAAAGGAAGAAGCCGGCTTCGCTATTCCAACCGAACGAAGGTGCTGCTGTGCTATCTGGCGGCGTTCGGGCTGCCGGTGCTTTGGATGCTGGCGGGGCTGTTTTGGGGATATCCCTATAAGCTGGCGGGAAGCGCCCCCCATATCGCCGAGACCTTATTGGGGCTGTTCCAGGGGCAGGCGAGGCTCGCGACCGCCGTATCCGCCGCCCAGACGTCTGCGGGAGCGTCGCCGGAGCTCTGGCGGCAGGCCTTGCAGCACCGGGAACAGCAATGGCTGCTGTTTTGGACGGCGGTTTGGGCTGCCAACTGGCTGCTGACGCTGCTTTTGCAGCTGGGCTGGCGGCTTCGGCATCAAAAGCCCTGCTTCGCCGCCCGGAACACCCTTCGCGCCATTCGAGATTACCGGCTGACCCAGACTGTGATCTGGGCGGTGAATCTGGCGGGCGGGGCGGCGCTGTGGCTGCTGGGCGTGCAGTTCGTGCAGGGCCGCACCGGCTGGGACTATGTCATTTATTTCTGTCCTTTTCTGCTGAACGGGCTGGCGGCTATCGTCTGTTTTCGGCTGGCCGCGCCGCCGGTGCTGAGCGGGAAGGGAGCGTTCTTCAAACGTCTGTAGGAAAGGGGGATGCGCCATGGGCTATTATGTGCTGGCGGTAGGCGGCACCGGGAACAAGATTCTGGAAAGTCTGGTCTATCTGGCGGCTGTGGACGGGCTGTACACGCGGGACGAGTCCGGGAAAACGGCGCCGCTCCCGGAGGTCACCATGCTTTCCGTAGACGTGGACGCGGCCTGCGGCAACACCACCCGGGCCAAGCGGGCCGCAGAAAGCTACAGCGAGCTGCAGCGGGCGTTCCGGCAGTATCCGGCGGAGCATCCCGGCTTCCACACGGCGCTGCGTCTGGAGCGTTGGAGCATGAATCTGTCCCGGCGGGCCATGTCCGTGGATAAAATGGTGGAAAATCACCGCCGGGACCAGCTGCTCAGCCGGACGATCTTCAGCCGCACGGAATCCGCGCTGGAATACAGCGAGGGGTTTCGCGGCCATCCCGATCTGGGGGTGCTGTTTTTCCACGACCTGCTGAACTCGCTGGAGGAGCTGCGCCGGGAGGGTCAGCCGGATGAAATGAATCGTCTGCTGGATCGGATCCAGGCGGAGCTGGACCGGAACGAGCCGGTGAAGCTGATCCTGTGCGGCAGCATCTTCGGCGGCACGGGCGCGTCGGGCATTCCCGCCGTGGCCCGGTTCCTGCGCAGGCGCTTCGCCGCCCGCAGCGACCGCTTTGAGATGGGCGCGATGCTCATGCTGCCCTATTACCGGGTGCCCGTCTCGTCCGCCGACGAAAGCGCGGAGATCGTCGTGAAAAGCGACGATTTCCTCGACAAGGCCCGCACGGCCCTGCAATATTACGGCATGGAGGGCATGATCCGGGACGGGGAACAGGACGAAAACGGCGTGTTCGACGCGCTGTACCTGCTGGGCCTTCCCCCGGAGGGCTTCGTGACCACCCGCCGCTACTCCACCGGTTCCCAAAGTCAGGAAAACGACGCGCATATGCTGGAATGGCTGGCTTCCCGCTGCATCGCCCAATTTTTCCGCACCGGGTTTCGGGGCGAGGAACAGCATCACATGGACTGCTATTATTATCAGCTGCACACGCCGTCCTTCTGCTGGCAGAGCTTCGATCAGGAGGAAGAGCCGTACCGCCGGGGCTACGGCTCGCTGCTGAAGGCGGCGGCGCTGTTCTTTGCCGAGTGCTATCCCACGCTGAAAAGCTGCGTTTCGCTGGACAGCCGCCAAAGCGCCCGGGTCAACTACTGCGCGCCCTATTTTGCCCGCCGTCCGGCGTCCGAGCGGGAAAAGCTGGAGGGGCTTTTGAAGACCCTGTACACCTTTTTGGATTTTTACGCCAACTGGATGATCCAGATCGTACGCACCCTGCCGCCCATTCTTTGCCAGCCTGCGGAGGAAGAAGGCCGTCTGCCCCAGAATGAACTGCTGGACGGCGCGCTGATGGAGGAACTGCTCCTGCTGCTGACGCAGTACGGCCTTCGCCCGGAGCAGCGCAGCCGCGCCGAAATGAACCGGGCAGCGGAAAAGCTCCAGCGGGAGCTGCATCGGCTGGTCGTCCGCCGGGTGCCCGACCGCCGGACGGCGGCGAAGATCATCGCCGGGCTGGGCGGCGGTCAACGGCTGGGAGCCGGGGCGGAAGGAGCCGTCTGCTCCTTTTTGGCCACGCTTCTTCGCTGCGCCGGAGAGGAGGAAGACCAATGAGAGACGAAGCTGAAAAGCGCCGGTTGGATCGCCAAACGCCCTATCTGAGCCTGCTGCCCGAAATGGACGAGGGCATGCATATCGGCTATCAGGAAAAGGCGGGCATTCAAAGCGACGGCAATCAGAAGCCGCGGGAGTGGCTGGAAAATTTCGCCCGTTTTCTGAAAACGCCGGGCCGGGAGGTGGGCTATGCCATCCCGGACGTGCTGGCCAGCGAACAACAGCTTCGCCGTCTGGCCCGTCTGCCGTGGGAACAGGCCATGGCCCATCAGGAAATGCGCGATTACCGGGGCATACTGGCCCTGCTGCTTTTGTGGGACTTGCTGGCCGGGGACGGCTCCTGCGCGGAGCTGCGACTTTATGCCATGGAGCCGGACAACCGGGGCGGCTTCGTCCGGGCCGTGGGGGAAGCCCTTTCTCCGGCGCGCGCCCGGGAAGGGCTGCAGGTGTTCACCCTTTGCCGCACTCAGTCGGAGCATCCCGAGCCGGTTCCGCTGTGCCTGCTGTCCCATTCCATGGTGCTGATGCCCGCCGCCAATCTGGGCGATCTCAGCCGCCTGCTGCCGCCCTCCGTCCGCTGGTACGACCGGGAAAAGCGCTGCTTCCTCGACCCCTGCGGCTATCTGGACGAGCGGATGATCTCCGTGCTGGTGCCCCGGCTTCGTCTGCTGGCGGCGCTGAATGAGGACATTTCCGCCCACAGTCCGCTTTATTCCCCGGAAGCGCCCCTTTGCGCCCTGCTGAACCGGATGATCCGGGAGATCCTGCAAAGCCGGGAAAAGGAACGGCAGCGGCTGAACGCGGGGGACGAAAATGCCGTCCGTGCGTTCCGCACGAGGGTCATGGCCGTTTATGGGCTGGGCCGTCAGGAAACGGGACTGCGGCTGACCCGAGAACACCTGCCCTGCCAGCTGAACGGGTGGGAAAACAATCCTCTTTTGAAACTGCTGGTGAATGCCGAATACCCGCTGCCGGAGATCCCGGAGGGGGAAGAAGTGCAGCTCTATCTGCTGGACGGCGCGGCCTTTGCCCGCCAGTCCGACGCGGCTCTGCTGGAGCCTGCCGGAACGGATAAGGAAGAAGCGCTGCTCTGCCGCATCGGGGAGGAGATCGCCCTGCTGGATCAGTGCGACGGGCAGTGGCAGCGGCAGATGAGCCAGATTCTTGCGGAACTGGCCGGTGAGACGGAAAAGCGTACCGGCCTGTGCCCCTGCGTTCCCGGCCTTCTGCGGCAGTGGAGCGCTGAATATGCCGCCATGCCTCATTACGGGGACAGCCGCATCACCCTGCGTTTCCCGGAGGATACATCCGTCCGAAGCGTCGGGCCGCTGCTGAACGCTCTGTTGGGCGAAGGAGCGGACGGCTGGCTGACGGAGCCGTTTTCCCAGGGACTGCTGATGGCGGAGGGAGAAGAGTCTCCCTTTGCTCCGGAAATGGTCCCTTATCTTCGGGTGGAGGGCACACCAAAAAACACGTGGTTCGCCCCGCCTCTTTCCCCGGCGCTGGCCCGCTGGCTGGAGGAAACCGGAGAACGCTCCGACGAACACGAGCCTCATCTGATTCTGGAAAGCCTGCGCTGCCGTATCCTGCCGGAAGGCGGAGAAGCGGAGGCCCGCTTTGCGCTGGGCTGCCGCGTCTCCGCGCCTGAGGGGCTGCGGCGGGGACAGATTACCTTTGTTCGCCGCTACCGGCTTTGCGCCCTTCCGGAAGAAGGCGGAGCGTCGGTGCTGGACGTTTCGGCCCTGCCGTCCGTCACGGTCTGGCCGAATGTGCGTTTCAGCGAGGGCCAATGGCGGCAGTATTTCATCCACACCCATCAGCCGGAAAATCTGGATGTGTGGTCGCTCTCGCAGGACGGTTGGGTGCAGGGCGTGTGGAAAACGGCGGATCGCCGCCGCTGGCAGACGGTCTGCGTGGAACGCTTCCCGGCCATGGTCATGCTCAAACGGGGCGAGCTCAGTCTGGGCGCGCTGGTCAACGACCAGCCCGTTACCCGGATCCGTCATGAGGAAGAAGCCGTCGCCGGGCTGGATTTCGGCAGTATCGCCACCACAGTGATGCTGCGTCTGGGCGAAAAGACCCAGTCCGCCGTCCTGCCGGAGAACCTGCACGGCCATCTGCTGGGGCACGTTTCGGATGAATGGCTCACGGACGAGCTTTTGCCGGAGGGTCAGGAGGAAAGTCCCTGCTACAGCGTGATGGAAATGTTCGGCGACGAGCCGGAAAAATGGCGGGGCGTATTGCAGGATGGGCATATCTACTATCCCCGGAGCCTGACGGGACTTCTGAACAAGCCCGGCCGCAGCCTGTATTACGACCTGAAATGGAGCGACGAGACCTATGCCCTGCGCTGCCTGCGGCTGTTTCTGAAGCAGGTCATGCTGCAAACGGCTCTGTCGGCCCGATTGAGCGGCGCGCCTGCCCTGAGCTGGCGGGTCAGCATGCCGGGGGCTCTTCCGTCCCACCGGCAGGAGGCCTATCTGGAAATGATGCGGGGACTGGCCCGGGAAGTGGCCAAGGAAACGGGCATGCCGTTGAGCGCCCGGTTCCCGGCGGTGCTGTACGCGCTGGAAAATCAGGCGGATGGGTGGTATTTCCTTTCCCGCAACGAGGTGGACGCCAGGGGCGGCTATCTGAATCTGGACGTTGGCGGCTCTACGGCGGATCTGAGCCTGTGGCTGGGCGGAAAGAACCACGCGGCCGCAGAATGCTCTCTGCTGCTGGGCTGCCGACAGATGCTCTATGCCTCCTTTGCGGGTGGCCATGGTGCGGACTTCGCGGCGGATTTTGCCCATGGCTCCGGCCCCATGGCCGAAGCGGCAGCGGCCCTCGCGGCCCGGCTGGAACGTTCGGAGCCCTTGGGGCAGGAAGCCCGGAAAACCATGCTTCTGATGGACGGCTTTTTTGCCGCCTATGCGCCGGAGATCCGCCGGGCGATGGAAGAAGCGCGGGCCGGAGGACGGGTCAGCTACACGGAATGTCTGCTGCTGTTTCACTTCGGCTTCCTGTTTTCCCTTTGCGGCCTGATGATGGAACGGGCATGGCAGGAACCGGAGCTGCGGCCCCTCCTGCCGGTAAAGCTGGTAGTCTGCATCGCCGGGAACGGCGGCCAGCTTATGAAGGCGCTTTCCAGGGAACAGACGGACAGCCTGTGCCGGTTGGCGCTGGATACGCTGAGCCGGGAACACCCCACCGAAGCGCTGATGACCGTGCAAAGCGACGCGCCCAAGCGGGAGGCGGCGCTGGGGCTTTTGTACGAAGGCGGCGATTTCCAAAGCGCGCTGCAGGGCAGGGAACGCTGGAACGGCACCTTTGCCGGAGAAGCGCTTTCCCAGCCGGAGGAAAACCGGCTGGCGGCCTATCTGCTGCGCTTTGCCAAGACGTTCCCGCAGGCGGCGAACCGGCTGTTTGGAAGCGTCTGTTCGGAGGACCCCATTCACGGAGGACTGCGGCTGGCGCCGTCCGCCCGGATGGAGCTGGAAACCATTCGGGGCAATGAACGGGCTAAAAATCCGGAGGATGATTTCGCGGCGTGGGCGGGATGCCTTACGGCCCTGAAACGGCTGTGGAAAATTTAACGGAAAACGAGGAAAAAAAGATGCTGTATTTTGAAAACGACTACTGCGAGGGAGCCCATCCGGCCATTCTCCGGCGGCTGATGGAAACCAATCTGGACAAGCAGCCCGGCTACGGCCGCGACCGCTATTGCGACAGCGCCCGGGAAAAGATCCTGTCGGCCTGCGGCTACCCGGAGGGCGATGTGTTTTTTCTGGTGGGCGGCACCCAGACCAACGCCACGGTGATCGCCTCCCTGCTGCGCCGCTGTGAGGGCGTGATCGCCGCCGTTACAGGGCATATCGCCGCCCATGAGGCCGGAGCCATCGAATTCACCGGTCACAAGGTGCTGACCCTGCCCCAGCACGGCGGCAAGCTGGACGCAGACGAGGTGGAGCGATTTCTGACGGATTTCTATCAGGACGGAAGCTACGACCACATGGTGTTTCCCGGCATGGTATATATTTCCCATCCCACGGAATATGGGACGCTGTATTCCCTGCGGGAGCTGGAGGCTCTGTCCGACGTATGCGCCCGGCATCAGCTGCCCCTGTTTCTGGACGGGGCCCGGCTGGGCTATGGGCTGGTCAGCCCCGGCACGGACGTGACCCTTCGGGATATTGCCCGGCTGACCACGGTGTTCTATATCGGCGGCACCAAGGTGGGGGCCCTCTGCGGCGAGGCCGTGGTGTTTCCGAAGGGAGCGCCGGAGCGTTTCTTCACCATGACCAAGCAGCAGGGAGCGCTGCTGGCCAAGGGCAGGCTGCTGGGCGTTCAGTTCGACGCGCTGTTTACGGACAATCTGTATGAAAGCATCAGCCGCAACGCCATTCGGGCGGCGGAGCGGCTTCGGGCGATTTTGCGGGAGAAGGGGTATCGTTTCTTCATGGAAACGACGACCAATCAGATTTTTGTGATTTTGGAAAACGAACAAATGGAGCGCATCGGGGAAAGGGTGAAGTTCAGCTTCTGGGAGAAGTATGACGAGCGGCACACGGTGGTGCGGTTTGCCACCAGTTGGGCCACGGAGATGGAGGAGATTGAGAAGCTGAACGAGGTTTTATAAGGCCCTGCTCGTATCGGTAGGAGCTAATTTTGCTATAAGAAATTCCCGCGGGGGGAAAAATGACGCGCCGACTCCGGCGCGGGTGGTGGGGCTGCCTCCTTATGGGTTTCCCGCCAGCTTCGGTGCCCGAAGGTTTCCAAAGGGCGAGCGGAAAGCCCTTTGGTGCGCCCGCAGGCGTATACCCCTGCCCGGAGGGGGAATGACGCGCCGACTACGGCGCGGGAGCAGGGTTTGCAGCCCTATGGGTTTCTCGCCAGCTTCGGTGCCCGAAGGTTTCCAAAGGGGAACGAAGGGAAGCGGGTATCCAGTGGAT
>CAKUCE010000128.1 GCA_934643535.1 uncultured Clostridia bacterium
TGTGCGGCGGCGCTGCAGTCGCCCTGCTTTTTGACAAGGCTCGAAAGCGACCCGGAATGGTGGATGGACGGAAAAGCAAACTGAACGCAAAATTCGATGCGCTTTTTTCGTTGCGCTTCCGCCGATTCTGTGGTACACTTCCTTCCATATACAAGGGGGAATGCCCATGGATCGCTGGGATCATCGGTTTATGAAAATGGCGTGGCTGATTTCCGAATGGTCCAGCTGCTATCGGCAGGGCCGAAAAATCGGCGCGGTGATCGTCAAGGACAAGCGCATTATGACGACGGGCTACAACGGCGCGCCTGCCGGGCTTTTGACCTGCAAGGAGCGAGGCGAATGCCTGCGGGACAAGCTGAACGTTCCCTCCGGCACCCGGACGGAGCTTTGCTACGCCATTCATGCGGAACAGAACGCCATATTGCAGGCGGCGAAGCTGGGATTGGCCATCGATGGCGCTACCCTCTACTGTACCCATCAGCCCTGTTCCGTCTGCGCCAAAATGATTATCAATACCGGCATCCGGCGGGTCGTCTATCAGGAGGGCTACCCGGATGAGTTCTCCCGAAAGTTTTTTGAAGAGACCGGCGTTCTGCTGGAACGCTATCAGCCGGACGAAATGGAACCAAGCAACGAAAACAGCAATAAAGAATAAGAAATCAAAAACGGAACGTCCTTTCGTTCAGCAGCGAAAGGGCGTTCCATTTTTCTATCAAGCATAAACAGCTTATTTGGAACTGTCCGGCGTACCGGTGGAAATACAGCGTCCCCGAAGGCGATTGGCAGTGCGTTCCAAGGCGTTCCGGCTGTTGCCCCAAGGCTTGGCCTGATTGCGGTAGTCGAATTTCAGGGTAAACCATTCCAGATCCTTTTCATCGGTCTCCAGCGCGCGGCGCATGTTCGAAAGCACGGAAACGCTGAACTGGCGGTATTTTTCACCGCTCAGGCTTTGGCTGGCCATTTCCAGCAGGTCGGCGGCGTGGGGGAGGCACAGGCCGTTGGCAGCCTCCCATTTTTTGACAAAGGCCGCGTCCGTTTTCCAGAGATGGATGAAGGTATACAGATACCGCTTCATGTGGCTGTCGATGCCCTCACAGATCACGCATCCGCTGCTCAGGGCACGTAGAGCGGAAGCAAGCTCATCTTCTTCGGTACGCTTGCTGAAAAGGCCGCGTTTGGGAAGATTCTCCGCCTGTTTTTCCAGCTTTTCCAGTTTTTTCAGCAGCTCCTTGGAATGAGAATCCGTCAGCAGGGCATGACCGAGACGGTTCTGCATCCCGAAAAGCTGCTGATGGTGGCGGGCGCAGATACCGGTTTCGTTGACCCGAATGCGCGTGTCCGGCTCCATCACGCTGCCGCCCAGACTCCGCTCCACTTCCTGCTGTTCCATGCGCTCATACAGGGTGCAGAACGGGCAGGGCGATTCTTTTTCCATCGCCTCCCATACCGGAATCGTGTCGAGATGGTAGATCATTTTTCTATCTCCTTGCACATTTTCAGCCGAAAAGATGGCTGAAAACAGTATAACATGCGCAGAAGAAAATGCAAAGAAGTTCGTTTGATCTTTCTGCGGCGACCGACCGTGCGGTACTTGCATCTTTCATCATCATCCGATATAATAAGCCATAGAACCAGAAACGTAAGCCGGACGGCGAGGCCCGGCATAAACCGTTTTTTCACTGCATAACCTGCCGTGCAGACGCACGGGAGGGATGAGCATGCAGGCGAAAAGAAGGGTTTATCCCAGCGAAAGAAAACCGGCCAGATGGGTCAGCTATTCTCTTTTATTTTTATCGGCGGTGATTTTATTTTCCGGCGTGGCGGCCCGCAGCGGCGGCGACGCAGTGATACAGACCGTGGCTACGCCCAGCCCCATTCCGCTGGACGCCGCCTTTGACGAGACGAGGGAGACGAGGGAGATCACCTTGAACGGCTCCGTGTGGTACGCGTTGCAGCTCGGGGCGTTTGAAACGGAGGAAGCCGCCGGACAGCTGGCGGAACAGTTTCAGCGCCGGGGAGCCGCCGGGTACATATGGCCGGACGAACGCTATCGGGTGCTGGCGGCAGTCTACCCCGAAAAGGAAGACGCACAGGCTGTGCGGCAGCAGCTTCGGGAGCAGCATGATGTGGAAAGTTACCTGTTCGAGATCAACGTACCGGCAGTTGCGCTGAGAATGACCGGCATGCGGGGACAGATCGACATTCTGGAAGCGGCGTTCCTTCACGCGGAAGAACTGATCCGCCAGATGGAACGCATCAGCGAAACGCTGGACCGGCAGGAGATCACCCCGGCTGAGGCGGCGGATGAACTGAACACGCTCCGGGAACAGGTAGAACTGGTGGCGCTGCGAATGGAGCAGCGTTTCGTAGCCCCGAGAAATACGACCGTCACACGGTTGATCGGCCTGATGCGGGATTACGCAGCCTTTGCCCGGGAAAAGACCGGACAGGAAAGCAATGCGCTGCTGAGCCGCCAGATCAAATACCAGACGTTTCAAACCATTCGCCTGCTTTTGGAGCTTACAGGCGAACTGAGAAACACATAGGAGGGACACGATGATTACGATCCGGGACCTGATTTCGATTCTGGACGCCAGGGTGTTATGCGGCGAGGAACAACTGGATGAAGAGGTTCGCACGGCCTGCGGCAGCGACCTGATGAGCGACGTCCTCGCCTTTGTCAAGGACAAGTCCATTTTGATCACCGGACTGACCAACGTTCATGTAATGCGCACGGCCGAAATGCTGGATATTCACTGCGTCGTGTTTGCCCGGGGAAAAATCCCGCCCGACGCGGTGCTGGACGAAGCGCACGATCTTGGCATTGTGGTTCTGTGTACGCAGCACACCAACTTTACCACCTGCGGACTTCTGTACCAGGCGGGGATCCGCGGCACCGACGTGCGCACCGGCGCGAAATGATTGACGAAAGAGAGAAAAATCATGGCAGAGCGTTTATACAGAGACAGCTACGATGTGCAGGCCTCGGCGTATGAATCCGCCGGCGACGCGTCCGCCAGCATCAAGCGCAAACTGAAGCAGATGGGCGTGGACAGCACCATTCTGCGCCGGATCGCCGTGGCTAGCTATGAGGCCGAGCTGAACCTGATCATTCACAGCTTTGGCGGCCAGCTGATTATGGAGATGACGCCGGAGGAGATTAGGCTGATCTCCCGCGACGTTGGTCCGGGCATCGCCGACATTGATCAGGCCCTGCAGGAAGGCTTCTCTACCGCCAGCGAGGAAGCGCGGGATCTGGGCTTCGGCGCCGGCATGGGGCTGCCCAACATGAAACGGAACGCCGACAGCTTCGATATTTCCAGCAAGCTGGGCGAGGGGACGACCATTCATATGGGCTTTCGGATCGCTTAACCCGTGCAGCAGGAACTTCCGGATGCAAATGGCTCAAATCGGATGAAGCAAAGAGGAAACAACCGCCATGAATGAAAGCAGATTTCACTCAGTCCGTCTGGATCGGGAAAAATGCATGGGATGCACCAACTGCCTGAAGCGCTGTCCCACCGAGGCCATCCGGGTACGCGGCGGCCGGGCGCACATTATTGACGAACGCTGCATCGACTGCGGCGAGTGCATCCGCGTATGCGACCATCACGCCAAGTATGCCCAGACCGACCCGCTTTCCGTCATCGAACAGTTCAAATACAAGATCGCTCTTCCGGCCCCTTCGCTGTATGGGCAGTTCAAACGGCAGATCAGCCGGGAACAGATTTTGGAAGGCCTCCTGCGCATTGGCTTTGACGATGTTTACGAGGTCGCCGCAGGGGCGGACATCGTGACCCGCGCCCTGCGGGAAAATATGCGCAGCCTGACGCCGGATCAGTATCCGGTGATCTCGTCGGCCTGCCCGGTGATCGTGCGTCTGATCCGGGTGCGTTTTCCGGAGCTGATCTCCCATATTGCGGACATTCGTCAGCCCATGGAGGTGGCCGCCATGGTTGCACGGAGCGAATTCTGTAAGAAAAACCGGGTGGACCCAAAGGATGTAGGCTGCTTTTTCATTACGCCATGCGCCGCCAAGGTGACGGCTATCCGTAACCCCATGACCATTTCTCATTCGGCGCTGGACGGGGCTATTTCCATGATCGAGATCTACGGTCTTCTGGCCAGCCGGATGAAAAATCTGAATTTCCATATAGGCCGTTCCGCCTCCACGGCTTACGGCGTGGGCTGGGCCAACAGCGGCGGGGAAGCGGCCGCCGTCAGCCCGGAAAACAGTATGGCGGTGGACGGCATTGAAAACGTTATCCGGGTGCTGGAAGAAATCGAAAATAACAAGCTTCGCAATTTGGTTTTTTTTGAGGGCGCGGCCTGCACCGGCGGCTGTGTGGGAGGCCCGCTGACCTTCGAAAACAACTACGTGGCCCGAAACGCCATCCGGGCGCTGATGGGGGGCTGCGACCAGAGGCATCCGGATACGGCGGTGGAATCGTCCTATCTGAACAAATATAATCTCTATACCGACCGCAGCGTTACGCCCAACAGCGTCATGAAGCTGGACGACGATCTGGTAGAAGCCATGCGAAAGATGGAAGAAATGGAGGCCATCGTCCGCAAACTGCCTGGATATGACTGCGGAAGCTGCGGAAGCCCTACCTGCCGTACCTTTGCGGAGGATATTGTGCGGGGTTACTGCACGCAGATGGACTGTATTCACATTCTGAAGGACCAGCTGAAAATCATGGCCCAGAAAATGGTGGAGCTGGCCAAAACCACAAGAGAATAGGGGAGACAGGCAATGAAAGTCAGAGAATTGATGGAAAGACTTGGCGCGCAGGCGTTAAGCGGCGAAGAAAATCTGGATGCGGAAATCACCTGCGGCTACAGCTGCGATCTGTTGAGCTGGGTTCTGGCCCACGGAAAACAGGGAATGGGCTGGTGTACGGTACAGTCCCATGTAAATGTGATCGCCGTGGCTGTCCTGATGGAGATGTCCTGCGTCATTCTGGTGGAAGACGTTCAGCCCGAAGAGGCAACGCTGGCAAAGGCCAGGGAGGAAGGACTGCCAGTGCTTTCCACCTCCAGGACCGCCTATGAGGTCTGCGGGATCATGAACGCGGCCGGCGTTGCTTTCCCGGCTAGAGAGTAAAGCCAATGGAACTATCCTACGATCTGCATATTCACAGTTGTCTGTCTCCCTGTGGGGACGATGAGATGACCCCGTGGAATCTGGTGGGCATGGCGAAAGTGCTGGGGCTGGAGGTAATTGCGCTGACCGATCACAACACGGCGCTCAATCTGCCGCAGGCCATGGCCGCCGGCCTGGAGTACGGGGTGATCGTCCTGCCGGGAATGGAGATCTCCAGCAGGGAGGACGTACATATTCTGGGCTATTTTCCTTCGCTGGAAGCGGCGCTCGGGGCAGGAGAAGAGGTCTACGCGCATCTGCCGGAAATTCGGAACGAACCGTCTCTGTTCGGAAATCAGCTGCTGATCGGGGAAGAAGATCAGGTAACGGGCACGTTGGAAAAGCTGCTGATCAACGCCACTGACTTGACGGTAGAAGCTGTCTGCGCGCTGGTGCTTCGCCACGGGGGCGTTCCCGTACCGGCCCATATCAACCGGGGAAGCAACGGCATGATCGGCGCGCTGGGCCTGATGCCCTTCCTGCCGGAGCATCCGGTGATCGAGGTGTCTCCCGACGTGGATTGCCCCGCCTACGCGACCAAGGGGCGGTTTCAGCTGCATTCCTCGGACGCCCATCGTCTGGAGGCGCTGAGGGAACCGCGGTTCTATCTGGATGTGAACGAAAAAAGTGCGGCCGGTGTTTTTCAGTCAATATTGCACAAATTTCAAGAGATTTCCCCTGAGAAAAGCCTGAATTGATAAAAATTTGTCGAGCCCGGAGAAAAACACGTGCATTTTGACGGGGTATGTGCTAAAATATATACGCCTTGTACATTCATGGAATGTACGTTGTTTGCAGTAAAAAATGAGGAGGTCTCGGTTGCCATGTCCAATCATAACGAAAAGTATGAAAAGCTGGCAAGTGTCATCGAGGAACACAGAACCCAGAAGGGCGGCTTGATGCCTGTGCTGCAGGAAGCTCAAGCGATCTTTGGCTGCGTTCCGGTGGACGTGCAGGAAATCATCGCTGAGGGAATGGGCAAAACGCTGAGCGAAGTCTATGGCGTCGCTACGTTCTATTCTCAGTTTTCTCTGGAGCCCAAGGGCCAGTATGTGTGCGGCGTTTGCCTCGGCACTGCCTGCTACGTCAAGGGTTCCCAGAAGGTGCTGGACAAGCTGGTGGAGGAGCTTCAGATCGACGTGGGCCGCACCACGGCGGATGGAAAGTTCACCATTCAGGCGACCCGCTGCCTCGGCGCTTGCGGTCTGGCCCCGGTTATGATGATCAACGACGAAGTGTACGGTCGTCTGACACCGGACGAAATTCCCGGTATCCTGGCTACCTATAAGGCCTGACGGGGAGACGGCGATGCGCGATTTATCCATGCATGTGCTGGACATCGTCCAGAACAGCATCAAGGCAGGTGCGAAGCTGATTGCCGTTTCCTTTGTGAGGAGCGCCGAAGGTCTCCTTACCTTTACCGTAAAGGACGACGGCTGCGGCATGAGCCCCGAATTTCTGGCACGGGTCACCGATCCTTTTACGACCACGCGCACCACGCGCCGGGTGGGATTGGGGATTCCGATGCTCAAGCAAAGCGCTGAGGCTGCGGGGGGCGCTTTCTCCCTTGAGAGCGAAGTGGGAAAGGGCACTGTAATCAGCGCCAGCTTTGACCTGCGGAATATCGACTGCATCCCCATGGGCGAGCTTTGCGACTCGCTTTTCACCCTTGTCCTTCTGAATCCGGATACGCCTGAATTCCTATTTACGGCGCGGTCGCCGGAGGCGGAAGCCGAGTTTGACACCCGTACCGTCCGGCAGGCCCTTGGAGGGCTCAGTCTGAACGAGCCGGATGTCAGCGCCTGGATCAAGGAAAGCATTGACGAAGAATTTAAACCCATCTTGGAGGTGTTACCATGAAATCTCTGGCCGAATTGGAAGCTATTCGCCAAAAGACCCTGGAAAAGGTCGCCATGCGTAAGGAAGGCAGCGACGAAATCCGCGTTGTCGTCGGTATGGCCACCTGCGGTATCGCGGCTGGCGCCCGTCCCGTGATGCTGAAGTTCGTGGAAGAAGTTCGCACCCGCAATCTGAACAACGTTACCGTGTCCCAGACCGGCTGCATCGGTATGTGCCGTCTGGAGCCCATGGTGGATGTGATCCTGCCGGGCAAGGAAAAGGTTACTTACGTGAAGGTGACCCCGGAGATGGTCAGCCGTATCGTGGCCGAGCACATCGTGAACGGCCGTGTTGTGACGGAGTACACCATCGGCGCCGCCGAAGGCAAATAAGGATACGCTAAGGAGGAACAAACATGGATCTTTTTCGCGCACATGTGCTTGTTTGCGGCGGTACGGGCTGCTCGTCCAGCGGCTCCGCCGAGCTGATCAAGCGCTTTGAAGAGCAGATCGCCAAAAACGGTCTGGACAAGGAAGTCAAAGTGGTTCGCACCGGCTGCTTCGGCCTTTGCGAAGCGGGCCCTGTGGTCATCGTTTATCCCGAAGGCACCTTCTACAGCCGCATCAAGGTGGACGATGTGGACGAGATCGTTTCGGAGCATCTGCTCAAGGGACGTATCGTGCAGCATCTGATCTACAAGGAGAAGGCGGACGAGGAGCAGCACTCCACGTTGGAGAACATTGACTTCTACCGTCCCCAGCTCCGTCTGGCTCTGCGGAACTGCGGTCGCATCGACCCCGAAAACATTGACGAATACATCGCTTTCGACGGCTATCGCGCTCTGGGCAAGGCTCTCACCGAAATGACCCCTCAGCAGGTCATTGACGAAGTGCTGAAGTCCGGCCTGCGCGGCCGTGGCGGCGCTGGTTTCCCCACCGGCAAGAAGTGGCAGTTTGCCGCCGCTTCCAAGGCTGACCAGAAGTACATGGTCTGCAACGCCGACGAGGGCGACCCGGGCGCTTTCATGGATCGTTCCGTCCTGGAAGGCGATCCCCACGCGGTGCTGGAAGCCATGGCCATCGGCGGCTATGCCATCGGCGCCAGCGTCGGTTACATCTACGTCCGCGCCGAGTATCCTATCGCTGTGAAGCGCCTGCAGATCGCCATTGATCAGGCTCGTGAATACGGCCTGCTGGGCGAGCATATTTTCGGCACTGATTTCAGCTTTGATATTTTCATCCGTCTGGGCGCCGGCGCTTTCGTGTGCGGCGAAGAAACCGCTCTGATGCACTCCATCGAGGGCGGTCGCGGCGAACCCAAGCCCAAGCCCCCGTTCCCGGCGGTGCGCGGTCTGTTCGACAAGCCCACCAACATCAACAACGTGGAAACGCTGGCCAACATCCCCCAGATCATCCTGAACGGCGCTGACTGGTTTACCTCCATCGGTACGCCCAAGTCTACCGGCACCAAGGTTTTCGCTCTGGGCGGCAAGATCAACAACACCGGTCTGGTGGAAGTGCCCATGGGCACCAAGCTCCGCGATATCATTTACAATATCGGCGGCGGCATCCCCAACGGCAAGGCCTTCAAGGCCGTGCAGACCGGCGGCCCCTCCGGCGGCTGCATCCCCGCTTCTCAGCTGGATATTCCGATTGAGTACGACACGCTGACCGCGATCGGTTCCATGATGGGTTCCGGCGGCATGATCGTCATGGACGAAGACAACTGCATGGTCGACATCGCCCGCTTCTTCCTGGACTTCACCGTGGACGAGAGCTGCGGCAAGTGCACTCCCTGCCGTATCGGCACCAAGCGCATGCTGGAGATTCTGGAGCGCATCGTGGAAGGCAAGGGCGAACCCGGCGACATCGAAAAGCTGGAAACGCTGGGCAAGAACATCAAGGAAACCGCGCTGTGCGGCCTTGGTCAGACGGCTCCCAAC
>CAKUCE010000129.1 GCA_934643535.1 uncultured Clostridia bacterium
ATCCGTATCGCCCGTCAGGTTCATGACCTGATTCCACTCGGTCAACAGCTGGTGGTAGCGGGCCAATCGTTCCGGGGTGGCGGGGTCGTAACGGATGTTCAGCGCGTCCAGCCCGTTTTTCAGCCGTTCCGGCCACTGCTCCCGGCTCACAGCTTCAGTCCCAGATACCGCACGGCCCAATACTTCCCCCATGCCAGCACCTCCCTGAGATGATTCTTCAGAAAATACTTCACGCCCGGGCGGCAGGGGCTTCCCACGCCCTGCGCGTCCATGCCCATATCCTGCATCAGCCGCAGGGCCCGGGGCAGATGATAATCACTGGTGACCACCACGGGGCGGCTGCACCCAAGCTCCTGCAAAATGGCCCAGGCATTCTGCAGATTCTGCCGGGTGTCGGCGCTCAAGGGGTCGCTGATGACGTGATCCTCCTGCACGCCCTCTTCGATAAACAGGCGGCGCATCACGTCGCCCTCGGCTTCCGGCTCCTTCCCGGCCTTGCCGCCGGTGACCACCATATAGCAGGGATGCTCGTCGTATACCTTCCGGGCCGCGTCCATGCGCCAGCGCAGCTGCACCGACGGTTCCCCGCTGGGCAATACCTGTGCTCCCAGCACGATAATGCTGTCATAATCCCTGGGCTGCGGCACGCTGACCTCCTGCGCGTAGATCCAGCCCACCATCCCGGCGTAGCACACTACGCCCAGAAGCAGCAGACCGATCAGAATTTTCCAGAATGTTCTCCATGGTTTTGCGCTTTTCTTTCGCGTCATGCTTTCAGTCTTCCGTCCTTTTTTCGGATCTTATCAGCAATGCGGGTCTCTCCCGCGGAGCTGGCCACCTTAATGACCGGCTCTCCGTTGCGGTACTCCCGCTGGATCAGTTCGCTGGCATACAGGCTGAAGGTTTCCCCGTCGGCCACGATGATATGATCCGCCAGCGCCACTTCCAGACTGGAAAGCAGCGCAGCCAGCTCCGCCGTCATATCCAGATCGCTCTGAGAGGGCACGGCGCTGCCGCCGGGATGATTATGGCACAGCACCACCGAATGGGCGTTGTGCCGCAGCACGGCCTCCGCCACCAGCCGGGGATAGGCGGCCACCTCGCTCAGAGACCCGGTGGCGATCTGCACGTCGGCCAGCACCTGCATCTGTCCATCCAGACAGACCACGTAAAACGCCTCCTGACGGCGGCCCGCCAGCAGCCTGCGGCAATGTTCCTGCGCCTCCATCCGGTTGCGCAGCTTTTCCCGCTGCCCGACGCGGCTTTCCTCCATGCGGCGGCCCGCAGCGGCAAACAGCCTCAGCAGCGTGGCGGCATACTCGCCTACGCCCTCCACCCGGCACAGTTCTTCCTCCGGTGCGTCCAGCACTCCGTGAAAGCTGCCGAAACGCTCCAGCAGCGCGTGCGCCAGCGGATTGACGTTGCGCTGGGGAATGGCATAAAACAGCATCAGCTCCAGCGCTTCGTGATCGGCAAAGCCGTTCAGGCCCTCCCTGCGGAACCGCTCCCGCATCCGGCTGCGATGCCCTTCATGCGCTCCGGCCATGGTTTTCTCCCTCCCACGCATTTGTGTCCATTGTGTTAATCCAGTATACCATAAAGCGGGAAGGCTTGAAAACCCCCCGGCTTTGTGCTAGTATGAGAAAGCTATCATCATGATAAAAGGAGGCACGGCCATGAAGATTTACGAATCCGGCGAGGATTATCTGGAAATGATCCTGATGCTGCAGAAAGAAAAAGGA
Source organism: uncultured Clostridia bacterium (assembly GCA_934643535.1). Lineage (GTDB taxonomy): Bacteria > Bacillota > Clostridia > Christensenellales > Aristaeellaceae > Limiplasma. The sequence goes on from CAKUCE010000129.1 coordinate 1,743, forward strand.
TACGCCCGCTCCATCGACGTGGCCGCCGCGCTGGGGGTCACCAAGCCCTCCGTCAGCGTCGCCATGAAAAAGTTGCGGGAAAACGGCTATATCCTGATGGACGACGACAACCTGCTGTCCCTGACCCCGGCAGGAGAAGCCATCGCCGACCGCATTTACCTGCGTCACACCGTTCTGACCCAGATGCTCAGGGGGCTGGGCGTTTCGGAGGAAGTAGCCCGTCAGGACGCCTGCAAGATCGAGCACGATCTGTCCGACGAGACCTTCGAGGCCATCCGCCGGCATCTGGCTTCCCAAGAAGGCAAAAACTAAAGAGCGACCAACGTTTTTCAAGGAGCTTATTCGAATGAAGCAACGGCGTCTTTTTCAGAACGATGGCGGCAACGGCATCACGGAAGGCGTGATCTGGAAACAGCTGCTTCGGTTTTTCTTTCCCATTCTGCTGGGCACGTTCTTTCAGCAGCTTTACAACACCGCCGACGCCATTATCGTGGGCAAATTTGTCGGCAAGGAATCTCTGGCTGCCGTGGGCGGCGCCACCGGCAATCTGATCAATCTGCTGGTGGGTTTTTTCGTGGGGCTTTCCTCCGGCGCGAGCGTCATCATCTCCCAGTATTACGGGGCGCGCAAAAATGCCGAGGTCAGCGCGTCTGTCCACACGGCGGCGGCGCTTTCGCTGGCCGGCGGCGTGCTGATGACCCTGCTGAGCTATTTCTTTCTGCCGAACTTTCTGGTCACCATGGGCACTCCGGTGGAGATCCTGGATCTTGCATCCACCTACACGCGGATTATTTCGCTGGGAATGCTGCCCTCGCTGATCTATAACATCGGTTCCGGCATTCTGCGCGCCATCGGCGATTCCCAGCGTCCCCTCTATTTTCTGATCGTCTGCTGCCTGTTCAACATTGTGGCCGACGTGCTGCTGGTGGTGGGCGCGGGCATGGGCGTTGCGGGCGCGGCGCTGGCCACCATTCTGTCCCAGCTGCTCAGCGCGGTGCTGGTGGTCGTTACGCTGTGCCGCAGCCACCAGTCCTATCAGCTCCGGCCCCGGGAGATCCGCTTCCACGGCGCGATTCTCAAACGCATTTTGCAGATCGGTTTTCCCGCCGGGCTTCAGTCGGTGCTGTATTCCATCTCCAACATCATCATTCAGGCCAGTATGAACGTATTCGGCACAGACGTGCTGGCCGCCTGGACGGCCTACGGCAAACTCAGCGACCTGTACTGGATGATCATCAGCGCCTTCGGCATCGCCATTACCACCTTTACCGGCCAGAATTTTGGCGCGGGCAAGTACGACCGGATGCACAAAAGCGTGCGGGCCTGCCTGCTCCTGTCCCTGATTGCCACAGTCGTGCTGTGCGGTACGCTGATGCTGGGCGCCAGAGGCTTTCTGGGCCTGTTCACCAGCGACGAGGCCGTGCTGGAATATGGTCTGATCATGATGCGGCTGCTGGTGCCCAGCTACATCACCTATATTCTGATCGAGGTTCTTTCCGGCGCGGTGCGCGGAGCGGGCGACACGCTGATCCCCACCATCGTGAACCTGACGGGTATCTGTCTGCTCCGGGTCGTGTGGATCTGGTTCGTGGTTCCCGCTCACAATACGGTGGAATGCGTTCTTTTCAGTTATCCGCTGACATGGGTGGTCACGTCCATCGTCTTCGTCGTTTACTATCTGAAGGGCGGCTGGCTCCAGCGCTGCATCCGAAAAAGCGGCATGGAAAAGACGGCGTAATGTCTTTTCAACGTCAAAAAGCGATTGTCCGGTTCGCGGGAAAATACTGCGCCACAAGAATGCACCCCCAACCTCCATTTTTCAACACACAAACGGGACGTCGTTTTCACGACGTCCCGTTTTATTGAACCTTATTTACTTGTTCTGATCTTCCTCTTCCGCAGCGTGATAGCGCTGCATCCGGGTAGACCGGCGGCGGGGCGCTTCACTTCCCGCAGAGGCAGCCTGCGCCTGTCCGGGCTGTGCCGTCTCGCCGGAGACAGGCTCGATGGGCCGGGCGTAGGGATTCGTCCGCTGCGCGGGCGTTCCCGCCGCGGAAGCCGGACGTTCGGCCTGCTGGGAAGCAGGCGCAAAGGACGTGTGCCGGGCTTCCGCGCCGTAGGAGGGCTTTTGCTCGCCATCCACGATGCTGCCGCTGCTGTAGGGATTGCTGACAGGGCTGTACGGATTGGCGCTGCTGCCGTAGGCGGAGGTGCCGCTATAGGGATTCGCGCCGCTGCCCGTTCCGTTTGACGTGCCCTGATTCATTCCGTTCGCGCCATAGGGCGTACCGGGACGGGCGTAGGGATTCTCCGTTCCCGTCGGATTCTGGTTCTGCTGCCGCTGCTGGGTGCCCGCGCCCGTTACCGGCGGGGCCGCCACGGCCCGGCGGGCGTAGAGATTCTGCGCCTGCTGGCTGCTGCCGCTCTGGGCCGCACCCGTCTGCGTGCCGGTTCCGGCTGCACGGCGGCTGGCCGCCACCCGGGCCGCGGCCGCGCGGCGCTTCTTGTTCTGGTTGACCGCATAGGCATACGCGCCGCCTGCGCCGCCAATCAGCACTACGCCGGCGCCGATCAGGCCCCAGGGCACCGAGCCGGTCTGGGTCTCCTTGCTTTCGTCGTCATAGGTGATGGGGATCATCGTGCCGATGACGAAGGTCTCCGTCGGTTCCGCGCTGGCGGACGGCGATACGCTGGCCGAGGGCGCGGGCGTAGCGGTGGCGTAAGGATTGAAGGGCGCATAGCTGGTCGTCGTGGTCACGCCGGTGTTCTTCCACGTGCCCACGTTCCAGTCCTCCACAGAGGAGATGTTCCCCGCCGTAGCGGAGCCGGAATTGCCGCCGCTGGGCTTCACCGAGGTATTGCCGGACGTATTGTCCGTATTGCCGCTGGTACTGCTGCCGGAGTTGTTGGCCAGCCCCTGCCGGTATTCATTGCTGTTCAGGAAGCTGGTCAGCTCGGTCAGATTCAGCTGATGGAAGTAATCCCCATGGATCCATCCCATCGTGCCGTTCTGGTTAACGTAGTACCAGGTAACGCCGTTGACCTCCTTGGAGCCGATGATATAGGCGAAGGCATACTTGCTCAGCGTCTTCATCTTTTTGCCGTTGGGCGTCTCGCGGAAGTTGACGGAATTGCTGGTCACGTAGCCGTAGCTGGACTTTCCGTAAGGATCGTAGGGCGCGGCCGTCTTGCTGGGCGAGGTAGGCGCAGTCGTTTTCTGACCGGCCATATACTTGTTGATTTCCGCTTCAGTCATCTTGCGGAGCATCTGGTCGGCGCGGATGTAGCCCGCGTTGCCGTTGTAGTAAGCCACATACCAGTCCACGCCGTTCACCGTCTGCTGCTGGGTGACGTAGACCACGCTGTCCAGCGGCAGCTGGGCGATGGTGGCCGTATAGGCGTTGGGGCCGTAGCGCAGCGGCACGCCCTCCGCCGTGGTGATGTAATAGCCCGCTACGGAGGTGGTGGGCTGATCCGGCGTGGCGGGATGTTCCCGGTTCCACTGGTCGATCAGGGCTTGGGCCTCGGCGGCAGTGATGTGACGCACGTCGGAGTCCTTCACGATGCCCACGTCGTCGGAGCCGAGCATCACGCGGCAGCTGTCAAACAGGGTGTTTTCCACCGTGGCCTGACCGTTGATGTAGATCAGCGTATTGGGGGCCAGCAGCTTCTTCACGGAGTTGTCCTTGAGGTTGTAAGCGCCCCGCAGGCCGGTCTGCACGGTGGTGACGGCATAGCCGGTGTAGATTTCACTCTGGGTCTTCTTGCAGTAGAAATTCACCAGATTGGGGGTCGCGATGCCCAGATCATCCACCGTGATCTCAGCGGACTGAGGCACGTCGGTCACGAGCTCATACCCGCTGGGCACTACGGAAGCGTCGGGCTCCAGCACGGTTTTGCCGGGAGTCAGTTCCTTCTTCACGCTGGCGATCATCGTCGCATCGGAGGAACCGGTCACCAGATAATGAATTTCTACCGTGGACTTCACACTGGTGCTGACCAGATGGAAGGTGATGGGCTCGACCACCAGATCGTCCCCCACGGTCACGGTGTAGGACGTGGGATAGTTGGAGGAGGGCTGATAGCCGGAGGGCACATAGCGGGTGTTCAGGGCCACGGTGGTGGTTCCCTTGGGCAGCTCGATATATTCGGGAGAGCCTATCACCTGCTCGCCGATGGCGTCCACATAGCGCACTTCCAGCGTGGCGGTGGTCTTCTGTTTATAGCTGAAGGTGACGGTATCGGACGTAGCTTTTCCATTTTCAACAATTAGCTGATTCGGTACAACGTCCTGATAATCATAGCCACCAATTTTAGCCTTGTATTCTGTTTCTAATTTTTCTTTAGTATAGGTGTCGTTTTCCAAAGAAGCTACATAGCTCGGTTGGATTTCGTTTCCCTTCTCGTCCACAAAACGGAAGGTGACATTAGCCGTTGTGGGAGTTTGGGGCATTTCGTAGGTAAAAGTCACATCCGTCATAGAGGGGACACCATTTACAAACGAAACCGTCACAGGGTTTGCATCCACAACAGTATAGTCTGTCGGCACCAGTTCGGGCTTAGGACTAATCGTATTGTTGCTTTCCGTAATTTCCACGGTGTCGCTAGCAAACTCCACACCGCCAGCCACGTAATGCACGTTCACCATGCTGCTCACACGCTGGTAGGTGAAAATCACCTCGGCGGGGCTTGCCACGCCGTTTTCCACGGTCAGCTGGTTAGTGCTGACGCCGATGCAGTCATAGCCGTCAATGGCGGCCTGATACACGCTCAGGTCGGTATAAACGCCGTTGGCCACCGTGGTCTGCGCAGCGTCCCGCAGGGGATTGCCCTGACCGTCCACAAAGCGGAAGGTCACGGTTCCCTCGGTGGGGATGACAGGAGCGGCGTAGGTAAAGGTCACGTCCGTCCGGGTGGCCGCGCCGTTCTCGAAGGGAATGGTCACGGGGTTCGCGTCCACAACGCTATAGCCTGCCGGGACCAGCTCCGGCTTCGGGCTGACCGTGTTGTTGCTCTCCGTAATTTCCACGGTGTCGCTGGCGAACTCCACGTCGCCCGCCACGTAGTGCACGTTCACCGTGGCGGTGGCTTCACCCTTTTCATAGGTGAAAGTCACTTCCGTCATGCTGGGCTGGCCGTTGGTGAACGTGATCGTCACCGGCTCCACTGAAACGGCCTTGTAGTTTGCGGGCACCAGTTCTTCCTTGGGCGCGATAAAGTTATCGCTTTCGGTAACAGTCACCGTATCGGTGGCAAATTCCTGCCCATTGGCCATATAGTGAACCTTGATCTCCGCCCGCACCTCCGGCTTCTGATAGCGGAAGGTGATAACGGAGGGCTGGGGCTGTCCGTCCACAAACGCCACCTGCACCGGGTCGGCCTCCACGGGCTCGTAGTCTTCGGGCACGTACTTGGCCTCCGGGGCCACCATGGGTTCTTCCGTGGACACGGTCACATAAGCGCCGCTGAACTCCGTGCCGTTTTCATCCACATAAGATACGTACACCTGCGCAATGCTGCCCAGCTGCACAAAGTCACTCACAATGTAGCCGACCTGTTCCTTCTCGCCTTCAAAGTAGCTGACGTAGTACCACTGCTTGCCGTCCACATCCACCTGACCATGCACGGTCACAGGCGTTTTCTGGCTCAGCGCGCTGATAACGTTGGTAACATCCTTGCCGCTCTTCGGAGTAGCACGGAAATTGATGGTGCCCTCTTTCGCCACGGTATAGCCGGGCACGTCATTCAGGGGCGTATAAGTGCCGTAGGATTCGGGGCCGGTCTTGGCCGGTTCCTGAGGCTCGGTGCTGCCGGTATCGCCGGTGTTTCCGTTGTCGCCGGTATTGCCAGCATCCCCGGAATTTCCCATATCGCCGGTGCTGCCAGAGTCACCTCTGTTGCCAGTATCGCCCGTATTGCCGTTGTCACCAGTGTTTCCAGCATCGCCAGTGTTGCCGCTATCGCCGGTGTTGCCAGCGTCTCCAGTGTTGCCGCTATCGCCGGTATTTCCGCCATCCCCTGTGCTGCCGCTGTCGCCGGTATCGCCGCCGGGGGCGCTGACAGGCCGCATGTAGAAAATCACATCTCCGGAAACGCTGCCATCCTCATAGACCGTAACCGTCTGCGGCGAAGCATCGACCGCCTCATAGCCGGGGATCTCGCCCTGCCGGTCCGGCGTGAACTGATATACGCCGGGGGCCACGTCGTAGCGGGTATCGTCCAGCAGCTGCTGCATGTCCTCGGTGGCATAAAGGATCGTGATCGTTCCGTTCACCGGCGCAGCCTGAGGGAGCTGCTGGGTGGACAGATACACATAGCAGCTGCCGGCGTAGTCGGTCTTTTCCTCGTTGCGGTAGAACTCCACCAGCGCCACGGCCTGCGTGGCGTCCGCCGTCGTCACATCCTGCTGGGAAACAGGGGCGGTCTGGTCGCCATTCCACCAGAGATAGGTCACGTTATAGAAGTAGGGGCTTCCGTCCGCCACTCCCACGGTGATCTGCAGGGGCCACGTGGGGCTGTCCATGGTCTGGGCCCAATAATAAGTGACCCCGTCCTCCCCCACCGCCAGCTGCCCCATGGCGCTGCCGGTCAAGCCGTTGGCGTCCGTATAGCTCACATAAACTGCGGGCACGTCCGCCGTTTCCGTGGCCAGCGCCCCCAGCGGGGCCGCCAGCTGCAAAAGAATCAGCAGCAGACTGGTCAATAGAGCCAGCCCTCTTCTTCCGTATGATTGCGTCCCGAACATATTGCAGTTCCTCCTTGCCGTTTGTTCTGACCGAAGATTCTCTCCGTCCACAGGGCGGGTAAGGATCTCCATGTTCATTTTAAGGGGAATGATATGGCCTGTCAAGAAATTCAGACCCCGGATTCCCGTCCATTATGTTACAACTTTCGCGCCGATCTTTTTTCCGTTCCGCAAGGGTTCCGCCGTCCCGTTAGCGAATAAGAAGAAGGTAATTTCAAGGAGGCGAACATTCATGTTGTCCGACGACCGTCAGCTGATCGAAACGCCGATCAG
>CAKUCE010000130.1 GCA_934643535.1 uncultured Clostridia bacterium
ATTCCCCACCCGGGGTAAGGGGGCTGCGCCTGCGGGCGCACCAAAGGGCTTTCCGCTCGCCCTTTGGAAACCTTCGGACACCGAAGCTGGCGGGAAACCGATAGGACGACAAGCCCTGCTCCCGCGCCGGAGTCGGCGCGTCATTCCCCCCGGCGAAAATTTCTTACAACAAAGTTGGCGTATACCGATGCCTGCAGGGGGCTTCCTCGGGGCAAACCATCGGCGCGGCCCGCACTGCCGTGCATGCCGCGCCGATGGTTCCTCCGCCATGTTCTTACTCCACCGTCACACTCTTCGCCAGATTTCTCGGCTTATCTACATCACAGCCCCGCTGAACGGCCATGCAGTACGCAAATAACTGCAGCGGGATCGCCGCCAGCAGCGGGCAGAGAAGTTCGTCCGCGTCAGGAATGACGATCAGCTCGTCTGCCTCCGGCTCCACCTTCTCCCGCAGGCTTTCCCGGCAAATCGCCAGGATCCGTGCCCGGCGTGCCTTGACTTCCTTCAGATTGCTCATGGTTTTGTCGATCAGCTGGGGCTGCGTGACCGTCGCTACTACCAGACGCCCCTCCTGCAGCAGAGCGATCGGCCCGTGCTTCAGTTCTCCGGCGGCATAGGCCTCGCTGAAAATGTAGCTGACCTCCTTCAACTTCAGCGCCGCCTCCATGGAAAGGGCGTAGTCCATGCCACGACCCACGAAAAACACGTGTTTTTTCTGGCTGGCCGTGCTGGCAATCCGCTGAAGATGCTGCTCCGTTTTCAGCGCGCGCTCCATCTTCTCCGGCAGGGCGCGCACCTCCGCCGATAACCCGTCCGCCTGTTCTTCCGTCAGATGGCCGCGCATTTTACCCAGCGCCGCCGCGATCAGAAAAAGCAGCTCCGCCTGCGTGGTATACGCCTTGGTGCTGGCCACGGCAATCTCCGGCCCGGCATAGGTGTAAAGAGTATTTTCCTCCCCGGCTTCCCGGGAAATCGTGGAACCGACCACATTGCACAGGGCGATCACATGCGCGCCGCGCCGCTTGGCTTCCCGAAGCGCCGCCAGCGTATCGGCCGTTTCGCCGCTTTGGGACACGGCGATGAACAGCTCGTCTTCGCCAACGATGGGGTCGCGGTAGCGATACTCGCTGGCGATCGCCGCCTCTGTGGGGATACGCGCCAGCTTTTCAATGGCGTACTGCCCGTAAACGCCCGCGTGATAGGCCGTTCCGCAGGCCACGATGCTGACCTTCTTCAGCCGCCTCGCTTCCTCCTGCGTCACGGGAAGCCAGCGTTTCGACGGACTGTCCAGCCGGGGAGCCGCCGTTTTCCGCGCCGCCTCCGGCTGCTCGTGAATCTCCTTGAGCATGTAGTGAGCGTAGCCGCCCTTTTCCGCGCTGGTCAGATCCCAGTCTACATGAAAAACCGCGTGATGGCAATGGTTGCCGTAAGCGTCAAACACACTGATCCCCTGACGGCTCAGCACGGCGATTTCCCGGTCCTGAAGAAAGATCACGTCCCGGGTATGGCTCAAAAGAGCGGGAATATCCGAGGCAATGAAGCCCTCGCCGTTCCGGGCGCCCACCACCAGCGGGCTGTCGTTCCGGGCGCAGTACAGATTGTCCGGTTCCCGGTCGCAAAGGACGCCCAGCGCATAGCTGCCCTCCAGCATCCCCATGGCCCGGATCAGCGTGCGCTTCATATCGCCGTCATAAAGCCAGTTCAGCAGATGGGCGATGACCTCCGTATCGGTCTGGCTGACGAATTTGGCTCCCGTCTGTTCCAGATGACGGCGCAAAGCCGCGTGGTTTTCAATGATGCCGTTATGAACCACGGCGATGCCGCCCTTTACGTCCGTATGCGGATGGGCGTTCAGATCGCTGGGTTCCCCGTGGGTGGCCCAGCGGGTGTGACCGATGCCGATGGTACCCGAAACCGGGCTTTCTTTCAGAAGTCCCGCCAGATTTTCCAGCCGTCCCTTGGCCTTTCGCACGCCGATTTTTCCCTCCGGGCCAATCACCGCCACTCCTGCGCTGTCATACCCGCGATACGAAAGCCGTTCCAGCCCTTCCATCAAAATCGGCGATGCGTTTTTAGGACCAATATATCCCACGATGCCGCACATGGCTCTTCCTCCTTTTTGTTTTAAAACGTTTCATAACATATCATAGCATATTTTAATTGTCAAGTCCTAAAAAAGCGGCCAGCGGGTCCACGGGCCTTCCATTTTTGTGAACTTCCAGATGCAGATGCGGCAGTCCGTCGCTTTCCGCCAGCACGCCGTTACCGGTATGTCCTACCGTCTGCCCCTGCATGACGGGGTCGCCCGCCTGAACATAATCCGCGCTGCTGAGTCCGGCGTACAGGGTCTCATAGCCGTTTTCATGGTCGATCAGCACGCACAGTCCCATTTCATTGTCCTGCCAGACCCGCTTGACCTTTCCACCGGCGCAGGCGGAAACGACGGTTCCGTATTCCGCCTGCAGGTCTATGCCCGCATGGACCTGCCATGCGTTGGTCTGAGCAAAAAACTGAGGCTCCGTATCGCTGAAGGTACGATCCAGAAAGCCGGAAACCGGCTGCGAAAGGGAAAACGGCGCTTCCGTCGGCACGTTCAGCACCATTCCGCCGCCCGTCACCAGTTCCCGGGCTTCCGAAAGGGTCTGGGCCTGAGAGCTTTCCACGCTTTCCGCCTGCCCGTTCAGCATGACCGGCTCCTCTGCCGCTTCGCCGCGCAGATAAAAGGTGTAAAAGGCGCTCAGACCGATCACCAGCACGCAGACGGCCAGCACTACGTAAAAGCCCTGCTTTTCCATCATGCGGTCGTAACGCTGATAGGCCCGTTTCAGTCTTCCCTTCATTTTCTGCCATTCCCGGCTTCTTTCCATTCCGATCCCTCCCGGCCCAAGTTTGCCCAGCCGCCGGGATTTCCATTCCATGACGCCAAGATGGCTATTCGCCTTTCCCCAGCTCCGTACCGGGATAATAATGGGCCAGAATCGCCCGGTAATCCGAGCCGTCCGCCGCCATGCTGTTGGCCCCCACCTGACTCATGCCCACGCCGTGGCCGTATCCCCGCTGATGAAAGGTGATCCCCGTTTCATCCATGGAAATCGAAAAAAGCGTGCTTCGCAGAGACAGCGCCCGGCGCACCTCCGCCGCGTCCAGCGTCTGTTCCCCTGCAGCGACCGACTTGACGCGCCCGCTATCGGTATAGGCCGCTACGGAAAAGGTCTGCCGGAGCCGCTGGGCCGTCAGGTTCAGGCCGCGAAAATGCTCGTTCAGAAGCCGCGCCGCCTCCTCATAGGAAAAAACAGCATCCGTATAAAAGCCACGGGCATTTTCCTCTCCCGCGCTGTCTACGCTGACCAAATAGGGCAGGCTTTGAGAAAACACCGCCTGCGCGTCCTCCGTCCGGCCTCCGCTCATGGCGTGATACAATATCGTAACAGGCTCGCCGTCGTAGCGGAGCAGCTCGTCCCTCGTTTCAAGAACAGCCTGCATGACCCGTTTGCGATAGAGTTCGAATTCTCCGCCCCATTTTTCCCGGCAGGCCGCCTCCCCCACATAGCCCTGACAGCATGCGCTGTCCCCGCATATATCCGCGCCGGGATGGCGGGAGCAGCCGCCGTCCCGCTGCTGCCGGATGGCCCGGGTGCGGGCGGCGACAGCCTGCGCCTTCAGCGCTTCCAGATGATAGGCGGCGGGCATTTCAGCCGCCACCACGCCGCAGACGTAGCTTTCCAGCGGCATGGAGTGCAGGCCGTCCTCCAGCCAGACCGTAACGCTTTTTTCCTCTTCTTCGCCGGTTTGACGGGCCAGCTTCAGTCCTTCTTCCTCCGCGTCCTCCCGCAGCAGAAGATCGCCCGCCGGTTCCGCCGGAGCGGAAAACCACAGCCGGAGGATCCTTGCCATCCGGGCCGGGGCCAGTGTCCGCATCTGCCAGAAGGGCGTTTCCAGCGCGCCAAATTCCTCCACCGTCACCGGCGCGCCCGCCATGCGCCAGAAAACGGCCAGCGTCAGTAACAGAATCCCCAGCCATACCGGCGGATAACCCCGTCTCATACTGCATCCCTCCGCCAAAGCCTATGCAACATTCGGGGCCTTTCATTCGTCTATATTTTCAGAAGAACTTTTTGCGACCGAAAGGAGCCGTTACCGAAGATGAAACGAACCCTGCTGCTGTTTCTATGCCTTTGTCTGTTTCTGCCCGTGCCGGCGCTGGCCGCGCAGACCTGTCAGCCTGGCGATTCGGGCGCGGCGGTAACGCAGCTTCAGCGGCGGCTGGCGGAGCTGGGGCTTCTGGACGGCACGGTTGACGGCATCTACGGCAAGCAGACTTCCGCGGCCGTGACGGAGGCCCAGCGGCTGCTGAACGAGCTGGGCGGCTTTGAGCTGCCTCAGGACGGCGCGGCAGGTCGAAAAACCGTCGATCTTCTGTTCGACGAAAGCAACGATGCGCTATTGTCCACCCTGTGTCCCGGCAGCAGAGGGACCCGTGTCCGCGAGCTGCAAAACCGTCTGATCGACCTGCGTTTTCTGGAGGGAATGGCCGACGGCGCGTTTGGCTCGTCCACCGGGGCGGCGGTGACGCGCTTCCAGACCGAAGCAAAAAACTGGGGCATTTTTCAGCGGGAACCGGACGGGCTGGCCGACCCGGAAACCGTGCGCCTCCTGAGCGGCGACCTGTCCGTTTATGGCTGGCAGGCCCCGGAATATTATGATTTCACCCGGTCGGACACGTTAAACGGCAACTATCTTTTTTCTCAAAGCGCCATTCTGATGGACGGCCCCAGCGGCGAAATTCTGTTCGAATCCGCCAGCCGGGAGCGGCGCTACCCCGCCAGCACGACCAAAATGCTGACCCTGCTGACGGCGTTGGAAAGCGGAGGACTGGACGAAGTCGTCATCATTCCGCAGGAGGCGGCGGACATTCCGGCGGACAGTTCGCTGGTGCCCGTCAGCCCCGGAGAGCAGATGCGAAAGCTGGATCTTCTTTACGGGCTGATGATCCGTTCAGGCAACGACGCGGCCAATGCAGTAGCCGTGCTGGAAGCGGGCAGCGTGGAAGCCTTTGTGGAGCGGATGAACGAAAAAGCCGCGCAGCTTGGCATGGAAGACTCCCATTTTGCCAATCCGCACGGCTATCACGATGAAAATCACTATACGACGGCCTATGATCTGGCCCTGCTGGCCCGGGCCGGAATGAGCGATCCGGATTTCTGCCGCATCGTCACCTGCCTGAGCTATACGCTGCCCGCCACGTCCAAACGGCAGGCGCTGACCATCCGAAACGAGTATGAGATCTTCGACCCTGCCTCCGCCTTTTATCTGCCCTACGCCGCCGGGATCAAAAGCGGCTATACCTCCCGCGCCGGTTTCTGTTACGCAGGCGCGGCCCAACAGGACGGTCGTTCCCTAATCGCGGTGATTCTGGGCGTGCCCAGCCGGAACCGGGCGTGGAAGGATCTGCAAAAGCTGTTTGAATACGGCTTCAGCCAGCCGTAACCGAAAATTCCCGGCGCAGCTTCTTTCGAACCCACAGATAAGCAGGGACAAGGAACACGTCTGCGGCGATCCATGCCATCGGGCTGGCGAAGCATACGGCTTCAAAGCCCGCCGCGGGGATCCAGAACAGGCTGCTCAGGCCCCGGGCCAGCATTTCAAACACGCCTGCAAACACCGCCAGCTTGGAAAAGCCCAATCCCTGAATCATGAAGCGGAAAACATATACGAACGTGAGCGGAGCGCAGAAGGCCACCCAATGCAGGATAAAATACTGCGCGTCCGCCAGCACGGCGGTTTCGTCCGGGCCGATGAACAGGCTCAGCAGCGTGGGGCCCAGATACCTGATGAGGAAGAACGCGACGACGGAATAGATCAGTCCGAACGCCACGCAGATGCGCATGCCTTTGCTGATCCGATCCAGCTTTTTCGCGCCGATATTCTGCCCGCCATAGGTGGCAACGGTGGTTCCCAGCGCGTCCAGCGGGCAGCAGATCAACTGCGTCACCTTGTTGCCGGTGGAGACCGCCGCCACCGCGTGGGAGCCCAGACCATTGATGCCCGTCTGCAGCATAATGCTGCCAATGGCGGTGATGGAATATTGCAGTCCCATCGGAAGGCCCATGCCCAGCAGCTGTTTGCAGCACTGCCAGTCCGGCTTCCAGTCTTCTTTTGTAATAATCAGCACATGGCTGTGACGGATATAATGGACGCACAGCAGCGCGGAGACCGCCTGAGAGATCACCGTTGCGATAGCCGCGCCCTCCACGCCGGTATGGAAAACCACGATCAGCAGCAGATCCAGCGCCACATTGATAAGCGAAGCGATGAGCAGGTACAGGACCGGCGTGCGGGAATCGCCCATGGAGCGAATGATGCCGAACAGCACGTTGTAGAGCATCACCACCGGGATGCCCAGAAAGATCACAAACAGGTAGGCGAACGCATCGTCAATGATGTCCGCCGGGGTGTTCATCCATTCCAGAAAGGTACGGCACAGGCAGGAGACCAGCGCCCCCACCACCAGCGAAAACGCTACGGAGATCATGATTGCGTTCACGGCATAGCGCTTCAGTCCGGCAAAATCATGCTCGCCGAATTTCTGCGCTACCGGGATGGCGAACCCGGAGCAGGTACCGGTGCAGAAGCCCAGAATCAGGAAATTCAGCGCGCCGGTCGCGCCCACGCCCGCCAGCGCGTTGACGCCCAGAAAGCGGCCCACAACCACCGTGTCCACAGCGTTGTACAACTGCTGAAACAGCAGGCCGAACAGCAGCGGAACGAAGAAAGCGAAAAGCAGCCTGACCGGTGAACCGACCGTCATATCCCGTGTTTTTGCCATTTCAATAACCGCCCTTCGAAAAGATCGGCCTTTCCCCCGTTGACGCGACCTCCGGCAGGAAAGAACAGTCGAGGAAAGCAGCGCCGCAAAGCAGAGCAAAACCCGAACAAAGAACGACACGCCCGGCAGACCGGAAGAACCGACCTGCCGGGCGCTTGACAGTTTACACAGAAAGCCCGGGTTTTGCAAGAGGTTTTCTTTACTTTTTCAGAGAGTTTTCAAAAAGCGGTTTTCAGGCGTCAGGAAGCGGTGCTTTCATCCTTCGGGAGCTTTTTGGACGCGGCGCGGGGCTTCCGGACGGGCTTGGCGGCTTCGTCCGTCAAAACCAGTCTGGGCTGTTCCAGCCCGTCCACGCACTTTTCAGTGATGACCACCTGCTTCACATCATCCCGGGAGGGAAGATCGAACATGGTCTCCATCAGCACGTTCTCCACGATGGCCCGCAGGCCGCGGGCGCCGCTCTTACGTTCAATCGCCTGATGGGCGATCTTCTTCAGCGCCGCAGGCTCGAAAAGCAACTCCACGCCATCCAGATCCAGCAGATAGCCGTACTGGCGCACCAGCGCGTTTTTGGGCTCGGTCAGGATGCGGATGAGCTGCGCTTCATCCAACTGATCCAGCGTGACCACGATGGGCAGACGGCCTACAAACTCGGGAATCAGACCGAATTTGATCAGATCCTCAGGCCGCAGCTGGCGAAAAATTTCGCCGATCTTCTCTTCCTCCTGCGACTTCAGCTCGCTGCCGAAGCCCAGCGTTTTCTTGCCCACGCGGTTTTCGATGATGGGCGCAAGGCCGTCGAAAGCGCCGCCGCAGATGAAAAGGATGTTGGTGGTATCGATCTGGATGAACTCCTGATGGGGATGCTTGCGCCCGCCCTGCGGAGGAACGCTAGCCACGGTGCCCTCCAGAATTTTCAGAAGCGCCTGCTGCACGCCCTCGCCGCTCACGTCCCGGGTGATGGAGGGATTTTCGCTCTTGCGGGCGATCTTGTCGATCTCGTCAATGTAGATGATGCCCCGCTGCGCCAGCTGAATGTCGTAATCCGCATTCTGGATCAGCCGCAGCAGGATGTTCTCCACGTCCTCGCCCACGTAGCCCGCCTCGGTCAAGCTGGTAGCATCGGCGATGGCAAAAGGCACCTTCAGGATCTTCGCCAGCGTCTGGGCCAGGAAGGTCTTGCCGGAACCGGTGGGGCCCACCATCAGAATATTGCTCTTCTGCAGCTCCACATCATCGTTCTGGGTCTTGGCGTTGATGCGCTTATAGTGGTTGTACACTGCCACGGACAGGGCGCGCTTGGCCTCCTCCTGCCCGATCACGTACTCGTCCAGCACGGCCTTGATCTCCCGGGGACGGGGGATGTCGCTGCCGGAAACGCTGTCGTGTACGGCGGAAAAATCGTCGTTGATGATCTCCTGACAGAGCAGGATGCATTCGTTGCAGATCTGCGCGTTGGGACCCGCCACCATGCGGCGGACCTGATCGCTGGTCTTGCCGCAGAAGCTGCAGCGGCGCAGCTTGGGCGTGCGGGAGTTGGTATCGTCACCCGGCAATGTTGTCACCTCGTTTTGTTGCTGTTAACGCCGCAGGAAGGCCCCTTAACGGGCGCTTCTCGGCTGGTAGATCTCGTCGATGACGCCGTACTGGAGGGCTTCCTCGGCGCTCATGAAGTAGTCGCGTTCCACGTCCTGCTTGACGCGCTCTATATCCTGACCGGTCATTTCGGCCATCATGCGGGTCATTTTTTCCTTGGTCTTCATCAGCCATTCAGCCCGGATGGCCACGTCGGTGGCCTGACCCTGAGCGCCGCCCAGAGGCTGGTGGATCATGATCTCGCTGTTGGGCAGGGCCAGACGCTTGCCCTTCTTGCCTGCCATCATCAGGAACGCGCCCATGC
>CAKUCE010000131.1 GCA_934643535.1 uncultured Clostridia bacterium
CCGCGAGGCCTGTCGTCGAGCGGCGGTAACCCTCCGGCCAACTTGCATGTCTCCCGAGCGCCCTGCGCGCCTGCGGCGCGCAGTCCGGGGTGCAGGGGGTCACCCCCTGCTGAAGGAGGTCAGGAGTTGGAGACCGAAACGGTGACTTTTCTCCGGGTGGAATTGAACGCCCCAGACGTTGCCACGATGGACGGCCGCAGCAAAATGAACACCGTAGTTGCATCCCATCAGAATGTCGCGTTCGTCCTCGCAGACCGCATAGTAGCTGTGGACGAAATAAAAACGGGCGGGCTGCTCTAACCCCTGAACCAGAGACGCTTCCGGCTGCATGATCTCAACGCGGTCCCAGCCCATGTGGGGCACTTTCAGCTCCGGGTGATCGTCCAGACGAAAACGCCGCATGGAAAAGGGAATGTAGCCAAGGCCGTCCGATACGCCTTCCTCGCTGCGAAGCCCCAGCATCTGCATCCCGAGACAAATGCCCAAAACCGGCTTGCCGGAAGCCACGGCTTCGTCCAACGCGCCCCGCATCCCGCTCTGGTTCAAAAGCGCCATGCCCTGATCGAACGCCCCGACCCCCGGTAGAATCAGCCGGTCGCAGGTGGATAACGCTTCACCCGTGGTGACAGGTTGGGCTTTCACTCCCACCTTTTTGAGCATGTTCAGGATGGAACCGATGTTTCCGATGCCGTAGTCCAGAACGCCGATCATGCGCATCCGCCCTTTTCTGTGAAGCAAAATAACAGCGCGGCAAAACGCTGCCGCGCTGAAAGGATAGCATGATGAAAACCGGATGTCAATTGGAAATCCGCGCCTTCGGCGATTTGCCGGCAGAGCCTCTCCCGGCCAGACGGGCGATGAACCAGAGCAGCGCCAGCAGAACGATCAGCCAACTGAACGCGCCTGCGGGCGACTGAATGACCTGATTCCATGGCCATGGCCCTTTTCGGCTCAGTTGGGGAGCCATTCCGGACCCTGCCAGCGTAAACAGCACCAGATTGCTGGCTGTCAGATAGTACAGAGACGCGCCGCCGAAATGGGAAAGCATCCGCCGCAGCCATTCCACGGGCAGCCAGTATTTTTCGCCGGGCAGACGGCACAGACCGTGGCAAAGCGCCGTCAGCAGGGCGATGGCAAAACAGGGCAGGAAAATCCACGCCCAGTGGGGCGGAAAACGTTCCGGCAGACCGTGGCGAACATACCAGACAAGGCCCGCGGCGCTGGAAGCCAGCGCTGCGCCGCCCATGCCGAGCCGTTCCCGAAAACTCGCGTCCGTATAGGCTACGCCCGCCAGAAAGAAAGGAAAATATTGCACGATCGGGAAGGTTACCAGATCTTTGCCGCCCACCAGCAAGGCCAGCTGGGGAAGGGTGATCCGGTCGTAAGGAAGAAAACAGCCCAGCAGACACAGCACGCTCAGCGGCAGCCAGAGCCACCGCCGCCGGGAGAGCTGCCGCAGCAGGGGAAACAGCACGATGGCTGCCAGCATCAGCAGGGCAAAGGCGATCAGAAACTCCGACCAGCCGGGAATGTCGCTGAGCAGGAGAATGCTTCGGATCGTTCCGACCCCCAGCGGCTTATGCTCCCGCAGGACGCGGTAGGCAGCGCCGGATACGTAAAACGCGGCGAGGCAGCGCAGCAGGGTGCGCCCCATGCGGGGCAGCGCCTGCCGGAAGGGCTTTTTCAGGTAGGCGATCGCCACCGTTCTGCCAAAGCAGAAAACGAAGGTGGGAAAAGCCAGCAGACTGACGCCGTTTACCCAGAGGTCTGCCCAGGGGAAAAGCTGGGCGTCGCCAAAAAACTGAAGGATGTGGGCGTAAAGCATCAGGATGACCAGAATGCCCCGCTGGAGGTCTACGGAACGGTCTCTCATTGGTTTTTCATTCCTTTACACCAGCCTGCACGGAAATTCCCTGCAGGAAGTATTTTTGGGCCACCAGATACAGCACGAAGGGCGGGATCATCGACACCAGACAGGAGGCGATCATATGGGCCCACTTCTGCTCGTATTGCCCGCTCAGAAGACGCAGGCCGGCGGTCAGCGTCTGGTTGTTCACATCGGTCATGACGATGGTGGGCCAGAGGTAATCGTTCCATGCGCCGTTGAAGGCGAAAATGGCGACGACGATCATGACGGGCATGATGGAGGGCAGGATGATCTTGGTATAGACCTGGAAGCTGTTGGCGCCGTCGATGGTGGCCGCTTCGTCCAGCGCCTTCGGGATGCCCTTCATGAAGTTGCGGATGAGGAAAATGTTGAACACGCCCGACATGCTGGGCCAGATCAGCGCGTTCAGATTGTTGACCCAGCCCAGTGCGTTGGCGATGCGGAACTGAGGCAGCAGCGCCACCACGTTGGGGAACATGCTCATGTACATCAGCGCCCAGAAGATCTTGTTGCCGCCCTTGAAGTCCAGCCGCTCATAGGCGTAGGCGGACAGGGACGTGATGATGAGAATGCCCGCCATCTGGGCAAAGGAGACAATGAAGGAGTTCTTGAACATGGACAGCATATTGGCGGTGGTGTTGGTGCCGCTGCCGCCCACGAACATTTCGATGTAGTTGACCACCGTCCACTTGCGGGGAACCAGACGGCTCAGATAATCCAGCGGCCCCTTGATGCCCGCAAAGGAAGTGATGAAGTCTGCGTCCGTCTTGAAGGAGTTGATGATCAGCCAGAAGATGGGCACGATCCAGACGATCCCCAGGAGGAACAAAAAGAAGAACGCGATTGCTTTGGCCTGTTTTCCTGTCTTCATTATTCTCTTTCCTCCCTTACTCCGGCGTGTTGGCGCGCATGACCTTCATCTGGATGAAGGAAACGACCATGATGCACAGCCCCAGAATCAGCGCCATGGCGGCGGACATACCGGCCACCTGTTTTTTGACGGAGTTTTCATACACGTACATCAGCAGCACCGCATTGGCTTCCTGGTTGGCGAAGCCGGTCATGATGGAGGGCTGGCCGTAGATGTTGAACTGAGCCACCACCGCCATGACGAGCGTGTACATCAGGGGATAGCGCATACCGGGCATGGTGATGTGGCGGAACTTGGCCCAGGCGCCCGCGCCGTCCACTGCGGCGGCCTCGTACTGATCCTGCGGGATGGAAGCCAGCGCGCTCTGATAGATGACCATCGTACCGCCGGTACACCACCACACCGTGACGACGACCAGCATGATCCAGCTGTAGGGCGGCGCAAACCAGTTGTGGGGGGACCCCAGGAACTTGTTGACGATGCCGTAGTCGATGGCGAATACGTACCGCCAGCTCAGCGTCACGGTGGAGATGGACAGAAGGCTGGGCAGGTAATAGAGCGCCTGATAAAACTTGCTGCCCCGGAAACGGGTCTGCAGGGCCAGCGCCAGCGAAAGCGGCACAAGGATGCAGAAGGGCACGGAGTAGATCACAAATTTGATGGTGTTCCAAAGACCGTTTCGCAGCTGTTTATAGTAGGTGTTCGAGGAGTCGAAAAGCAGCGTGCGGAAGTTTTCCGTCCCGATGAAAACCGGCTCGTTGAACAGATCCCACTTGGTAAAGGCGGCGTACACGCCGTAAATGGCGGGCGTAATGAAAAAGACCACAAAGAAGAACAGGTGAGGAGAGATGTAGGCATAGGGGAGCAGCTCCCGGCGCAGGGTGCGGCGGTCGGCTTCCGTCTTCAGCGGCGGAAGGGCCAACACGGCGGTTATTCCGGCCATGGCCAGCGTCAGGTAACTCAGCAGGTCAAAGGAGGCGGAGATGGATTTCACGTCCCGCTTCTTGAATTTCACGCCCAGCTCCTTCAGCTGTTCGCTCAGGGGCGTGTACAGGGCGGAATTGCTTTTCTCCATCGCAAAGAATACCATAAAAAGACCGAAACACGCAAATGAAATGATGGAAAACAGCATGCCCACGCTGCGGCGGTTGCACAGGAGGGCGATCAGGGCCCCCACCATGGCGAAAATGGAAAGGGGGATCAGCAGGATGCTGGCGCTGGAAAGGGAAAACAGCACCTTGGGCAGGGACATATCGATCACGGCGGTTGTATCCTTCACCGTCGTCGATGCCGTTACGCCGGAAAAGCAGAATAAAACGATAAAAGCCAGCGCGCAGAGCGCCGCTATTCTGGAACGTGTCATCGTGACACCTCGCTTTGCAGGTTTTGGGAACGGACGCGTCGGGATGGTTGCGGCAGAGAGAAGCGTTTTTCGGGAGTCGGGCCTCCCGGTCGGATAAGGGAGAGGGGCAGGAGAGGAAACTCCCCTGCCCCTGAAAACGGAAGATTACTGAGCGGCGATAGCGTCGGCGATTTCGGTGTCGATCTGCGCCAGCGCGTCGTCGATGGAGATGGTGCCGTCCACGAAGTCCCAGCCAACGCGGGAGAAGGCGGTGTCGAACAGGCCCCAGTACTGATAGTAGTAGATAGCCAGCTCATCGGCGCGCTCGGGATCCGCCAGGAACGCCTGAGGCATATCCTTGAAGTCCGCCACGTCGTTGATGGACAGGTGCGCGGGGCACTGACCGGCGTCCTTGGCCCAGGTCAGGGAGTGCTCGCCCATCCAGTTGATGAACTTGGCCACGGCCAGGTCTTCTTCCTCGGTGCGGTTCTCATCCGCGAACTGCACGAAGTTGTGGGAAGAGGTCCAGCTCTTGGCGTTGGAAGGGTCGAAGCACACGCCGGGCAGCATGCCGAAGTTGATGCCCGCATCCACCACGGCAGCCTTCATCCAGATGCCTTCGGTCCAGACCAGCAGCTCGCCGCCGTAGAACTTGGAGGAATAGTCGGTGTTCTTGATGGTGGTGTAGCCGCCCTCGAAGAGATCCTTCATGGTTTCGAAGACCTTCTTCATTTCGGGGTTGTTGATGGCAGGCGCGGTGCCGTCGGAGGTCAGCGCCATATCTTCCTTCAGCTGGCCGTAGTAGCCCAGCAGCTGAGCGCGCATCCAGCCCAGGTTGAAGATGTCGCCTTCCCAGCCGGCGGCGCGGGCCTTGTCGCCCAGTTCCTTGATTTCGTCGAAGGTCAGGTAGCCGTCTTCCACGTAGCTGTTCAGATCATACTTGTCGAACAGGTCCTTGTTGTAGTAGGTCACGTAGGAATGAACGTCCAGCGGAATGCCGTAGTGCTCGCCGTCGATGTCGGTGCGGGCCCACGCGGCGGAGTTGTAGTTTTCTTCCTTGACGCCGGCCTGAGCGATCAGATCCATGTCATAGCTGTAGAGCATTTCCTGAGACACGAAGTTGGGGATGCGCTCGATGTGAACGATGGTCACATCCGGCACGCCCGTGCCGGTCTGCACGGTCATGGGGATCTTCTGGTACAGGTCTTCGGCGGTCATGGGGGTGTGGTTCACGTGGACTTCGTCCTGAGAAGCGTTGAATTCGTCCACCATGCCCTGCATGGTAGCGCCGTCGGCGCCGGTGAACACGGACCAGTAGTCGATTTCGACGGTTTCAGCGCGGGCGCTCAGGGGCGCAAGGGTCAGAACCATCAGCAGAGCCAGAACGAGAGCCAGAGTCTTCTTCATGGGATATCCTCCTTTAAGAGATTTTATTTTTACCGCCTGTTGAGAAAGCTGCGAAGGCGGTAAGAAACGGGTTTCAGTGCCAGCCGTCCGGGCGGCGGTTCAGGGAGGCGAAGCGCTTCACATCCACCTTGGGGCGGCGGTCGGGGGTCAGAAGACCGTTGATCTCCTGCATCACGTCGGTAAGCTGGGTGTAGCAGTAGCCCTGGCAATAGGGGATCTCCCGAATGCCGTCGGTGACTTCCTGAAAGCGGCGGAAGAAGGCTTCTTCATCCGTGACCTTGTCGTGATAGCCCCAGGTCTGCATGCCGCCCAGATCGCCCTGCAGGCCGATGTTGGTAAAGGCAATGCCGCCATATTCCGTCACCAGGAAGGCTTCTTTGCCGGTGGGCGTATAGCCCTCCGCGTAGCAGGGACGGTAATCGCAGGCGTGGGCTTCCACCTGCTGACGGGAAGCAAAGTGAGCCTGAATGTCCGCCTTGGAGGCGGCATAGTCGTGCAGGGCGCAGATGTCGGTTTCCACCTGCTCCCAGCCGTCGTTGGAGGAGCAAAGCCGGGTGCCGTCGGCAGCCTTGGTCAGGTGATACAGCATGCGGGCCAGCGCCTGCTGCTGCGGATTGGCATACGTCTGCCAGATGCCCCAGCTTTCATTCATGGGCACCCACGTGATGATGCAGGGATGGTTATAGTCCCGCTGAATGAAGGCCATCAGCGTTTCCGTCAGATTCTGGACGGAATCAGAGGTGAAATCATAGGTGCTGGGCACTTCGCCCCAGACCAGCAGCCCCATTTTGTCCGCCCAGTAGTAGTAGCGGGGGTCCTCCAGCTTCTGATGCTTGCGGGCGCCGTTGTAGCCGAAGTCCAGCGTGTACTGCACGTCCTGCCGCAGTGCCTCGTCGCTGGGCGGCGTCAGCAGGGAATCCGGCCAGTAGCCCTGATCCAGAATCAGCCGCTGGTAGACGGGCCGGTTGTTCAGGTAAACCTTGCCGTCCTTCACTTCCACTTTGCGCATGCCGAAGTAGGTGGAAACAGCGTCCGTTTCCCGTCCGTTTTCCAGAAGGCGAACCCGGAGGTCGTAAAGGTTGGGGCTGCCCGGATTCCAGAGATGGACGGGGTCCAGATCGCCCCGGACGATCAGATCCACCGTGACCCGCGCGGTACGGTCGGCGACGGTGCTGCGGACGGTGCGGCAGAGCTTGCCCTGAAAGGAAACGTCCAGCTCCAGCTCCGCGTTTTCGGCGGGGCGGCCGTCCAGAATGATCTCGGCGGTGAAACGGCAGTGGTCGATGTCGGGCGTGACGTGAATCTGCCGGACAGCCGTTTTCCCGGCAGCTTCCAGATAGACGGTCTGCCAGATGCCGGTGACGGGCGTGTACCAGCAGCCCATCAGGCCCCGGGCCCAATACTGCTTGCCGCGGGGCTGGGTGCAGTCCGGCGCGTCCTCCACCCGCAGGCACAGGTCGTTTTCGCCGTCCTGCAGAAGGGGCGTAATGTCAAAATGGAAGGGCGTATAGCCACCGCGATGGGTTCCGGCCTGCTGGCCGTTCACATAGACGGCGCAGGCAAAATCCACCGCACCGAAATGAAGCAGGATCCGGCGGCCCCGCAGCTCTTCCGGCAGCGTGAAGCTGCGGCGATACCACACGATGGGATGAATTTCGTCCGTGGGGCCGATGCCGCTCATTTTGGTCTGGTAGGCGAAGGGAACCAGAATTTCTTTGTCCAGCTGCTTTCCGGGCTTTTCCCATCCCTGAAAGCGGCCTTCGTCCGCATCGTCAAAGGCAAACTGCCACGGACCGTTCAAATTGACAAAGGTATCGCGCATAAAGTCGGGGCGGGGATGTTCGGGGCGGGGGATAGGCATGGGGAGTTCCTCCTTCGATCTTTCTGGAAAACAAGCTGTTCATTACAAAAAACATGTAATATATAAAGGGCAAAAATGGTTGACAACGGGTCGAATAGTTAAAAGTTAGGAAAGTATCATAAAAATCCAGCTCGTTTTGATGAATAAAGCATATCATCGAGCTGGATTTATGTCAATAGTTTTGGAATATTCCATGAAACCTGTTTGCCTTGGACAGAAACCAACAATTTTTCTGCTGAAAAGCGGTCAGGGCATATGATAGCCCAGCCGGAGGGTGAGCGTCTGAGCAAAGTCGCCGAATTTCTCGCCGAACAGGTTCAGGCCGCCTACGTTGGCCGCGTCCGCCGGAACGCCGATGCGTACGCTGATATAGGGATTTTTCTGCAGCTGCAGCTGCTCCAGCGTAACGCCGCTGACCGGCTCATTATCCAGCGTGGCGCCGGTAGCGTCCACCCGCCAGGTTTTCAGAAAGCCAAACTGGGTATTCAGGTCGCTCCACCATTCCGGGGTCAGCGCGCCCCGGCGGCCGCCGCAGTCGCTGGGACAGGTCCACACCCCCACGCGTATGCCGTTGATCTCCAGCGCAATATCGCTCTTCCATGGATCCCGGTACAGCGGAGCTTCCGAACAGGCTTCGAAGGAAATTTCCAGCCAGTCCGGGATGATCATGCCCATTTTCGCCACGGCAAAGCGGTATTCCAGAAAGCCGCGCCGAAACCAGATCAACTGGGCGCGGAAGCGGTCTGGCTCGTAAAAGGACATGGGGTAGTCCATCTCTCCGATGACGTTGGTTTCGCCCGCCAGGCCGCAGGTAGGCTCGATGTCTTCGGCAATGCTGTAGCAGCCGATGGGCATGGTCATGGAAAGACAGGTATCCGCCTGCTCCCATGGCGGATCCAGAGAGATGTTGATGGTGTCCAGCTGGCGGCTGCATACCTTCATGGAGCCGCGCACGCCGGGCTGGTTCTGGGTGTTGATGATCCCCGCTTCTTCCAGAATTTTCACATTCAGTGCGGCCGTGGACATGGGAAGGTCCAGTGCGGCGGCGATTTCGCCCACGTTCATGCATTTGCCGCCAAGTACCCGCATAATTTCCAGCCTGACGGGGGAGGAAAGGGCGTGGGCGATCTGCTGCAGGGCTTCGGGCCGGACGATGGAAAGCTCCGCGTGTTTGCCTTGGATTTCAGACATGGGCAACGCTCCTTTGCTTTATGTGGACTATTATAGCAGAAAAAACCAGCCTGTGAAAACCCGAAACTTCTTGCGGGTTAAAAATGAATATGATAGAATACCCGCATGCGAACATCCTTTCGCATTTAAAACCGGATTCCGAAGGAACAGACG
>CAKUCE010000132.1 GCA_934643535.1 uncultured Clostridia bacterium
ACTTCAAGTCAAGCCGCTTTCCCTCCAGCAGTCCTGCGCGCATAGCGCGCAGTCCGGGGTGCAGGGGGTCACCCCCTGCCGCGAGCCGCGAGGCCTGTTGCCGAGCGGCGGTAACTCCGCAGCCAAGCCTCATGTCTCCCTATGCCCCTGCGCGCCATCGGCGCGCAGTCCGGGGTGCAGGGGTACTACCCCTGCTATTGGATGTCGACGGGGAGGTCGGTGTCCTGGAAGGGGTCGGTCTCGCCGTTGAGGTCGTAGAGAGTGGGACGGCGCATGGGGGTAGGCGGAAGGTCTTCCAGATCTTTGGGCGGTTCGATGACGTGAATGTCCAGAAGATTGTCCGTAAAGGAAAGATTGGCTACGGTGCCCGGCTTGACCATAGCCAGGACTTCCGTCTGGGCGGTCTTGGCCCGGCGGGCAAAGTCGATAGCCACCTCGGGCCGGTCCTGCCAGTGCATGGGAATAAAGACCCGCGGCTTCTCTGTCAGGATGAAATGGTTCGCGCCCGCGTCGTACATCAGCCCCTGACGGGGATCTACCGGAAACATGGCCACGTCGATGCGCTCGCCCTTCAGAGGCTCCAGCGCGTCGTAGAAATCCTTTTCGGCGGCTTCGATCTCCCGAAGCGAGCTTTCCTGCCGCCAGTGCCAGAGATTCAGGTCGCCCGCATGGAAGATGCGCAGCCCGTAGGCTTCCACCAGAAAGGCCACGCCCAGATCGGTGGACTGATAGGCCTTGACCCAGATGTCCTGCGTCAGCTGCTTCTCCTGCAGAGGCGCCAGCCGCTTGCCGATGGTGCCGATGGGCATATCGCTGGAAACGATGTAGGTAATGGGCAACCCTTCCTTGGCCCAGGTATACACCACCGGGTCCAGATGGTCGGGATGGGTGTGGCTGATGAAAACATAGATGCGCTCGTAGGCCTTCAGCAGCTCCGGCCGGATGCGGACTGACGCGGAAAGGCTTCGGTTTTCGCCTTCCCAGTAGTCGAAGATGAACAGCGTGCTGCCCACCTGCACCGAAAACCCGCTGTTGTAGTAGTATACGATTTTAAGCTGCTTCTCCAATACCGACGCCTCCATATTGCCTGGTCATAGTGTAATATACCCCTTTCATGGGTGGAATATGAAATTGATATATTACAAAATGTTACGGAACATTGAAACGTCTCGTGTTCCTTCAGAGCTTGAAATGCCGGTAAAACTCCACTGCACTCCGTCTGAAAACTGTTGCAAGTATAACATGTGTGTCATTGAATGTCAATCAATCTGCTGTTTCATGTTGGATTTTAATTGATATACCGAAATAAATTTGACATTTTCTTACAAAAATTTTGTCTTTTTTGGTTCAAATCCGAAGACATGGGCAAAGAAAAAACCCGTCTTTTCCGCCCGATCGGCGAAAAAAACGGGGAGGAAAGGCGGCGGCGTTACGGCTCGCCCTTCTGGTACTCGCTGCGTGCGGCCCAATGGGCCTGCTCCAGCGCAATATCCCGGTGATTGACATTGACCCCGTAGCCCAGCTTCTGCAGCTCGGCGGCCACATACTCCGCAATGGCCACACTGCGGTGTGCGCCTCCGGTGCAGCCAATGGCGATGACCAGCCGGTGCTTGCCCTCATTGACGTAATTGGGCAACAGGAAACGGAGCATGTCCATGCATTTTTCCAGAAATTCCTTCGTGACGGGGTGGCCCAGCACGAAGTCCTTCACATCCTGATCCCGCCCGGTGTGATGGCCCAGCTCGGGAATATAGAACGGATTGGGCAGGAAGCGTACATCAAAGACCAGATCGCCCTCCCGGGGGATGCCGCGCTTGAAGCCGAAGCTGAGCACCTCCACCCGCAGGGGAGATTCGTCTCCGGCGTGCAGGACGATCTCGCTGAGCATCTTCTGCAGGGCCCGGGGGCGCAGATTGCTGGTATCAAACAGGTGGTTCGCCGCTTCCTTCAGGGGCTGCAGGCGGCTGCGCTCCTCCCTGATGGCTTCTTCCAGCGAAAATCCCTCGCTGCTCAGGGGATGCTCCCGGCGGGTCTCCTTGTAGCGGTTGATCAGCACCTCGTCGCTGGCCTCAAAAAACAGCGTGTCGATGTGAAACCCCACCAGCCGGGCCTCGTCGATCATACGGGTCACGGCCTTGGCGTCAAAAAATTCACCGGAGCGCACATCCGCCGCAATGGCGATCATGGGTTTGTGCAGATTGGTATTCTGGCAGGCCTCCATAAAGGGCACCAGCATCATGGGCGGCAGGTTATCCACGCAGAGCGCGCCCAGATCTTCCAGATAACGGATGGCGACGGTCTTGCCCGCGCCGCTCATCCCGGTCAGAATCAGGTACTGCATGCTTTTGCACCTCGTTTGTATTTTCCGTCAGGTCCTACGCCATTGAAACCGGCGCGTCTTCGCCCAGAATGCGCACCTCCGGTTCCAGCCAGACGCCGCTGTGTTCCTGCACCGCTTTCTGCACGGCGGCGATCAGCGCCAGGTAGTCGGCGGCAGTGCCGTTCTCATCATTGACCAGAAAGCCCGCGTGCAGGGTAGAAACGCTGGCCCCGCCCACCCGCAGGCCCTTGAGACCGGCGTTGTCGATCAGCGTCCCGGCAAACTGGCCTTCGGGCCGCTTGAAGGTGCTGCCGCAGCCGGGAACGGACAGAGGCTGCTTTTCCCGGCGGCGGGCGGCGAACTCCCGCATGGTGGCGCGGATGGTTTCCAGATCGCCGGGCTGCAGGGCCACCGTCACCGACAGGATGGCGCTGGGCACGGCCTCGTCCGAAAAGCGGGAATGGCGGTAGCTCATCTGAAGCTCTTCCGGCGTATAGGCCACAGTTTTTCCGGTCTGCTCCATGGCAGTCACCAGCGTGACCACATCCTTGAGCTCGCCGCCGTAAGCGCCCGCGTTCATATAGGCTGCGCCGCCCACGGTACCGGGAATCCCCGCGGCAAATTCCAGCCCGGTCAGGCTGTGATCCGCCGCCGCCTTGCTCAGCTTCTGCAGGGACGCGCCGGCCTGCGCCGTAATGGCAAATCGGCCGTCCGGCAGGGGCGCCGGGTCGCTGACCTCGGAAAAGCGCTCCCCCATATGGATCACCAGTCCGCGAATGCCGCCGTCCCTGACCAGCAGGTTGGAACCGTTGCCGATCAGCGTGACCGGCACATCCAGCTCCCGGGCCGCCTGAAACGCGGCGCCGAGCTGCTCCGGGCCGTCCGGTTCGCACAAAAGCCGGGCCGGGCCGCCCAGATGCAGGGTGGTATAACGGCTCATGGGCACGTTTTCCATCAGCTGTTTTTTGGAAAAAAGGGGCAACAGCCGTTCATACAGAGCTTGCATGGCTCCCGTTTCCATGGCGCGTCTCCTTTCGTTCCCGAAACCCGGGGCAGAAATCCTGTTTCTGATTGTAGCGCAGTTTGGGCAGGATGTCAAAACGAAACCGGAAAAAGTGTACGCCAAAACACAAACGGCCATGCATTCCGGGGAAAACGGATTTGTCAAGCCGGAAAAAGCATGGTATACTGTGCATGATGACCGGCCTTCGGGGCTTTCAGCTTTCCGGAGCGCCCTGTGCAACGAGGTGAAAACATGGCGGGTATAACCTACAAATGCCCTAATTGCGGCGCCTATCTGACATTTGACCCGGAAACTCAGCAATGGAAATGTCCCTTCTGTTCCTCCGCCTTCTCCGAAGCGGAGCTGAAGGGCAAGGCGGAGGCCTTCCAGAAGGAAGCGGACAAAGAGGCTGAAAAACAGGCGGAGCAGGCTTCCGGCGCGCAGGTGGTCTACCACTGTCCCAGCTGCGGCAGCGAGATTATGACCGACGAGACTACCGTGGCCACCCACTGCTACTATTGCCACAGTCCCGTGGTGCTGCAGGGCAAGCTGACCGCCGATATGAAGCCGGACGAGGTGCTGCCCTTTACCATCGGCAGGGAAAAAGCCATTGAGGAAATTTCCGAATGGATCCGCACCCGGAAGTTCGTCCCGAAAAATTTCTTCTCCAAGGCGCAGATTCAGGAAATGAGCGGCGTATATTATCCCCATTTCGTCAGCGAATGTCAGGCGGAGGGCGTTCTGGACGGCGAAGCCACTACCTCTGACGTGTTTGACGAGGGAAAATATGTCGTCACCAATACCCGGCACTATCATGTGCGCCGGGAGGGACGCTTTGTGTTCAAGAACATTCTGCGCCCCGCGCTGTCGAAAGCCAACCGCAAGCTGACGGAGGGTGTTCACCCCTTCCCGCTGGAGAACGCAAAGCCCTTCTCCGGCGCGTTCCTTTCCGGTTTTCTGGCCGAGCGCCGGGATCTGGAAGCGGATAGCTACCGGCAGGAGATCGAGCAGGAATTGCAGGGGTATATGAACTCCATGCTGCGGGATACGGCCAGCCAGTATCAGACCTGCTCCGCCGGCACCACCGCGGCGGTGAAGAAGGTCAAGACCAAGTACGTGCTGCTGCCTACGTGGGTGCTGACCTATCCCAACAAGAAGAACAAGGATGAGCCCTACTATTACGTCATGAACGGCTGCACCGGGCAGGTCTGCGGCAAGCTGCCGGTGGATATGGGCCGTCTGTGGCGGCACGGGCTGCTGGCGGGCCTGATTGTGGCCGCGCTCTGCTGCGTGCTGGCTTATTTTCTTTTCTAAAGGGGGCAGGGAACTATGAGAAGGATTCACCAACGGATTTTCGCCCTGCTGCTGATCCTGTCCTGCCTGTGGGCAGGCGCGGCGCTGGCTGACGGAGAACGGGTCTTCGACCGGGCAGGGCTGTTCACCGCCTCGGAGGTTCGGGAACTGGAGCAGGAGATCCTGTTCTTTCAGGAAGATACGGGCATGGATTTTGTCATCGTCACTTCCGACGAAAGCCACAGCGGAAGCGCCCAGCAGATCGCCGACGCCTTCTACGAGCAGGGCGGTTTCGGGCTGGACGAGGAAAAAAGCGGCATTCTGTACTACATCGACATGGACGACCGCTATCACTATCTGTCCACCACCGGGGCCATGATCGACTACATGACCGACGCACGGATCGAAAACGCCATCGACGAAGTGACCCGCTATCTGTCGGGGGGAGCTTACGCGCAGGGCGCGTCCCAGATGATCTCCATCGTGCGGCAGTACGTCCGGTCGGGCATTCCCGAGGGCCAGTACCGCTACGACGTGGTCACCGGCCAGCAGCTGACGGCCCGGCACAAGGCCCTCACCAAGAATGAGATCCTTCTGGCGCTGGTCATCGGCTTCGTGGTGTGCCTGATCTACGTGGCCTGCGTCAAGTCTCGCTACAGCCTGAAGGGCAGCACCTATCACTATTCCTATCAGGACAACGGTTTCATGAAGCTGACCGGGCAGGAGGACACCTACCTGCGCACCACCACGACCCGAATGCGCAAGCCCGACCCGCCGGAAAACACCGGCAGTCACGGGGGCGGCGGAAGCAGCGTACATACCTCTTCCGGCGGCACCAGCCATGGCGGCGGAGGCGGACATTTCTAACAAGAGCATATCTTCAGCCCCGGCGGGAAAACTGATCCCGCCGGGGCTTTTTGGCCTAAGGCAAAACCGTACAAATGAGCTGGTGCGGCGGCGAATGAAGTTTTCGTCAGATGCCATTGCAGATCCTGAAGGTTTACTGGAGGTAAATCGTAAAATCCGCAAGCTGCAGACGGCAGAAAAGGCATCGACAGCGCCTGCGGTATTGCCCTAAAACGCATCGGGAGGAGCGGCATGGACAAGGCATTGGAGCGGCTGCAAAACTGGAATCGCCGCTGGAACGGTCTGCCCCGCCGGGCGGCGCTGCTGGGCGGCACGCTGCTGGCCGTAGGGGCTTTGGGGGCGGCGCTGCCGTATGTGTGGCCCTTTGCGGCGGCACTTTTGTGCGCCCTGCTGCTGGAACCGCTGCTGCTTCGGCTGGAAAAGGGAATCGGCAGGATCCGGCTCAGCCGGAAGATCGGCGCGCCCATCGCCATGCTGCTGTTATTCGGCGTGGTGGGGGCGGCGCTGACAGCCCTGCTGCGCCAGCTCGCCCTCCAGTTCACCGGGCTTGTGAAAAACGTTCCCCAGCTGGTTCAGTGGGTGGACAGCGTGGCCCTGCCCTATTTGCAGCGCTTGTACGAAGATCTGAACCGTCTGCTGCCGCCCAGCGTATCGCAGGGCATCGCCGCCGCGCTGGATGCGCTGAAGCAAAGCCTCCTGCGCTGGGCAGGAAGCCTTTCGGCGACGGTCACCGGCGGGGCTTTTTCCACGGCGCTGTCCCTTCCAAACGCCCTTCTGAGCGTGGTGCTGACGGTGATGGGCACCTATTATTTTTCCGCCGACCGGGAGCGCATCCGGGGCTTTTTTCGCCGGACGCTGCCCCTGAGCTGGCGGCGGCGGTATGGCTTTATCCGGAAAAATCTGCTGACGGCTTTATTCGGGCAAGTAAAAAGCCAGCTGACCGTGTCGCTGATCGTGACGGCGGCGCTGACGCTGGCTTTTGTCCTTTATGGCGTTTCCTACGGGCTGGCGGCGGGGGTGCTGATCGGCGTAGCCGACGCGCTGCCCGTGATCGGCGCGGGGCTGTTTCTGATCCCGTGGAGCCTGCTTTCCTTCATCGGCGGACGCACGGGCACGGGCGTGTTTATGGCCTGCGCCTATGTAGGCGTAGTGGTGATCCGTCAGATCGCCGAACCGCGGATCGTGGGCCGTCAGCTGGGGCTGTATCCGCTTCTGACCATGATGGCCATGTATGCGGGCTACCGGCTGACCGGCTTTCTGGGCCTGCTGCTGGGGCCGGTGCTTCTGCAGGTGATGAAAGCGGTGCTGGAAGCGGACGCGGCGGTTCAGGCCGTCAATCCGTCAGAGAATCGCTGAATTCGCCCAGCACGCTGTCCAGCGCTTCGACATGCACGTAATGCAGGATCACGCCGTCCACCATCAGCGCGTCGGAGAAGGTGTCCAGCGGATAGGCGGCGATGGTTCTCACCGTGCCGCCTTCGGTGGTCAGAATGATCTGCCAGCGGGGGGAGCTGCCCTCGGCGGAATAATCCGCCGGTACTTTTCCCGATACGGTCAGCGCGGCCAGCCGGTCGATGAGCGTGTCCCACTGCTCCGCAGCGACGGCCTCTCCGTTCAGGGTGACGGCTTCGTCATAGATTACGTTGCCGTCGGCGTCGGTCTCCAGCTGATTATTCGCCAGCACACGCTCGTTTTTGGTCTTCTGCCATTCCAGACTGCCGCTGCCCCGAAGGATCCGGACGGAGCGCAGCTCGACAGTTCCCAGATCAGCGGGCCGCTCGGCATACCAGGATTCCCAGCCGCCCTGCACCAGCGCCTCCGTCAACAGGCGGCTGACCTGATACACACGGCCCTCATAGGCGCAGGAGTAGAAATAATCGCTGCCAAAGTCTCCGAAAGTGAAAACAAAGTCCCGTTCCGAAATTTCTTCCGAAACCAGCTGGCCCTCGTCGTTGGTACGGCTGGCATATCCGGCCTGCTGATGGAGGGTCAGCACGGCCAGCGGGGTTTCCAGCCCGTACTTTTCCCGGTTTTCGCCGGTCAGCGTCCCCTCCAGCGTTCCCAGTCGGAAATTGCTCAGGGCCGATTGCAGGCTCTGGGCTTTTTCCGCGTCCATGGGATATTTTTCCGGCTCAGTCAGCGCGGCGGAAGCATATCCGGCGCTATCGACGGTAAAGCGGACGCCGACCGTTCCGTCGGCCTTTTCCAGCCGGATGGTATCCACCAGCGCCGTGGAGATCTCCGGCTGCTCCACTGCCGCCAGCCGGTTCCGGGTCATGGAAAAGACCTCGCCGATACCCACGTCGCACATATACACGCCGGGATCGCCGGACCAGCGGAAATAGCGGTAGGTGGTTTCCGGCACCTCGCCGCCGATCTCCAGCGTTTCTGTCCTGCCGTCGGAGAAGGCCGACGTCACGGTGATCTGCGGCGGCTCCAGCCCCATATCCGTCAGGTGTTCGCGGACCTCTTCCACCTCTGCGGCCACCTGATCCGTAGTCGTGACCAGCGTGACGGCCTCCAGCATCTCCGCGCTGACGCTTTCGCTAACGGGCAGGCTTCCGTCCAGAAAGAGGGAGCCGTCCTTATATTGAAGGGTATAATCCTCGCCGTTCAGCTGCTGCACACGGACGGACAAAAGGGCGGAGTTTTCTGCCTGAGAAAGATTTTTCTGCCGATCGGCGGGCGAATCCGGCATAGCGCTGGAAACGGCCTGCTGCTTCCACTTTGGCAGCAGCAGAAGGATGATCGCGGCGGCGGTCATCAAGGCGGCCAGCAAGGCGGGCAGGAGCCAGGGACGTTTTTTGCGGGGGGATTTTTTGGGGGGATGCTGCATAAAGGGGTTCCTTTCTTTTTTGGAAAAAGAGGGTGTGATCTGACGCGCCGACTTCGGCGCGGGAGCAGGGCTTGCAGCCCTATGGGGTTCTCGCCAGCTTCGGGGCCCGAAGGTTTCCAAAGGGCGAGCGGAAAGCCCCCAATGCGCCCGCGGGCGCATGCCCCTTGCCCCGGGTGGGGATTGACGCGCCGACTACGGCGCGGGAGCGGGGCTTGCAGCCCTATGGGGCGTTCACACTTTTCTTTCGGTGGCGAAAGAAAAGTGTGCAAAAGAAAGCCAGCGGCA
>CAKUCE010000133.1 GCA_934643535.1 uncultured Clostridia bacterium
CCAGCTTGCTGACTTCCTCGTCGTTTACCGGGTCGTTGTAGTTGATGATGGGAATGGCGTTCTGCTCCGCCGCCCGGCAGAGCATCTGCCGGATGTGCTCCCGCCGCTGGGGATCGTTGAAATGGGTATGCTCCACCAACACCTGCCGCACGCTGTATTCCGGGCGGATGAAGGTGCGATAGTTGTTCATCAGGATGGACTGGCCCTGCGCCGAGTAGTCCACCTTGATCTGCTCCTTTTCGCCGGTCAGTTCATGACCGTTGCGCTGAAGATAGTCCAGACGGCCGATCTCCGTCGCGCCGCTGGATACCAGGATCATGCCGGGCCGGAGCGCCATGGCCAGCCGCTGAAACACGTTGTAGTCGATGACGCTGTCCTCCTTCTGGATCAGCGCCATACTGCCGATTTTTACGACCAGATCAATATTCTGCATCTTATGCGTTCTCCTTTGCTTCTGTCAGAACATGCATCCACTTGCGGCTCTTGAGCCTTGGAATGCCGATGAGCATTTTGACGATTTCCTCCACCACGGTACACAGATAGACAGCCTCCAGCGGCCAGTGCCAGCACAGCGCCGCCAGTCCGGTCAGCGGTACGCCGACGAGCCACAGCGTTCCCGCCTCCAATGCCAGACTGAAAACGGTATCTCCGCCGCTGCGCAGTACGCCCACCACGTTGACCGTATTCAGGGCCCGGAACCAGATGGACGCGCCGCCAAGGATCAGGATCAACTGGGCCTTCTGCCGCACGCTTTCGCTCAGGCCGGAGAACAGGTTCACCAGGGGCCAGCGCAGCAGGTAGACCACTACGCCCAGCAGAAGGCCTGCCAGCACGGCGCCGGAGATCAGCCGCTTGCCGTACAGATAGGCCCGCTCCTTATCGCCGCTGCCCAGCGTCTTGCCCACCAGAATGGCGCAGGCATTCATCAGGGCGAAAATGGCCACCCAGACCAGATCGTTGATGGTATTGCAGACGCCCATGGTGGCCACCGCCGCGTCGCCCATGCGGCCATAGAAAACGCTGTACATGGTGGTGCCAAGGCCCCACAGGCCCTCGTTGAGCACCACGGGAACCGCCGTTTTTACAAAATGGGAAGCAAAGCCCGGTTCCTTGCAGAACCACTCCGACGGCTTTGCCCCGGCAGGCAGACGCTTGCCGTAGGCGAACGCCAGATTGATCAGCAGGGTCACCAGAGCGGAAAGGGTGGTGGCGAGAGCCGCACCCTCCACGCCCATAGCCGGGAAGGGGCCGTGACCGAAGATCAGCATATAGTTGAAAAACGTATTGAAGATAATGCCGCCGATGCCCGCCAGCATGGGCAGATGCGTCTTTTCGGCGCTTTTGATGGCGGTGGCGTATACGCCGTTGACGGCGGAGAACAGGTAGCCCGGAGCCACGATGCGCAGGTATCTGACCGCCAGCTCAAAGCTCTCGCCGGGGGTCAGGAAGCAGGCTACCACCTGCCGGGGAAACAGCATGCCTATCGCAGCGAACAGCGCCGCCACGATCAGGGCAAAGCGCATGGCCAGCCCCATGGACCAGCGCAGGCGTCTGATGTCCCGTGCGCCCCAGTACTGGCTCATAAAAATGGCGCTGCCCGAGCAGGTGCCGAAGCAGAACAGGTTGAACACAAAGGTAAAGCGGTTGGCCTGGGTTACGGCGGAGTAGGCCGCGTCGCCCAGCGCGGACACCATCAGGCCGTCCACAATGTGCAGCGAGCTTTCCACCAGCGACTGCATCACCATGGGCAGCGCCACCAGAAAGACATTGCGGGTAAAGGGCTTGTCCCAGCAAAGGCATTCCCGGAGAAAATGCCCGAGCCGGGCCGCGGGGGATCGTTTGGCTTGCATAAGGGCTCCTTTCGAAAAGAACAATCAAAAATAGCAATCAAGAGTAGCAATCCAAAGTAGTAATCGGATCATTCCTGAAAATCCAGACAGAAAAAAGCGCGGCGCTGGCGCCCGCCGTTTTTCCTATGCATTGTAGCACAACCCGGCCCGGTTGGGAAGGAGAAATCGAGGGGAAATAAAAAAGCCGGGGCTACGCCCGGCACACCGTCAAGACCGCTGTTTCCGCACACCCGGCGGCCCGCAGGCACTTCACGCTGGCCAGCGCCGTCGCGCCGGTGGTGTACACATCGTCCAGCAGCAGGATCTTCTCGCCGGTAAAGTCCCGGACGGCGGCGAAAGCGCCCTCCATGGCCGTCAGCCGCTGGGCCCGGTTCCGTTCCACCTGAGAACCGCCGCGAACCCGAATGAGCCCCTGCGTGTCCAGCGGAAGCCCGGTCATTTCGCAAAAATTTCGGGCCAGTACCTCGGCCTGCGCATAGCCCCGCTCCCGAACCCGTTCCGGATGGGAGGGGACGGGGATCACCGTGGGATTCTCCGGCAGAAAGCGCTTCTGTTCCAGATAAGCCGCGCACAGACCTTGCGCCAACGGAAGCGCCGCCGCCCGGTCGTGGCCGAATTTCAGCTGAAGCACCAGTTCCCGCGCTTCTTCCTCATGCCAGTAGGCGGACACGACGGGGCAGTTTTCATCCAGCGCGGCCACTGCCTCAAAGGACTCGATTCGGCCATAGTTCAATAGTCCCTGACAGCGGGCGCACAGCAGGGTCTCCCCGGCTTCCAGAAACGCGCCGCATAAATGGCACGTGCTGTTCTGCGGCGCCAGCAGCGCACCGACAGCCGAAAGCAGCCGGTTCATTGTCCGCTCCTTCCCAGATAGGCGAAGATCTGACTGGCGATGGGCGCGGCCACGCTGCCGCCGGAGCCGCCCTCCTCCACCATGACGCACACGGCATAGGGGGCCGTCTCGCTGTCCAGATAGCCTACGAACCACGCATGAGTCACGGCCTGTCCGTTGTTGGAGCTTTCGGCGCTGCCGGTCTTGCCCGCAATAGACAGCCCGTCTACCTGCGCCCTGGTGCCGGTGCCGTTCTTCACCACGTCCTTCATGTAGCCGTCCAGCTTCTGCGCGGTGGCGGCGGACATGGCCCGGCCATACACCTTCTGGGAATAGCGCAGCCGCACCACGCCCGAGGGGCTTTCCACCCGGGAAAGCAGCCGCGGCTCCATCATCACGCCGTCGTTGGCGACCGCCGCCGCCACCATGCAC
This sequence comes from uncultured Clostridia bacterium, assembly GCA_934643535.1. Classification (GTDB taxonomy): domain Bacteria; phylum Bacillota; class Clostridia; order Christensenellales; family Aristaeellaceae; genus Limiplasma. The sequence goes on from CAKUCE010000133.1 coordinate 3,115, forward strand.
ATGTGCAGCGGCGTGGCGGACACCTGACTCTGGCCGTCGCCGCTCCACGCAATCTCCAGATTGGTGCGGTTTTTCGTGGGATAGGTGCTGTTTTCCACCACCACGTCCCGGAAAAGGAAATTGTCGTTGAAACCGAACTGCTCCGCCGTCTTGCGCAGCGCCGCGTCGCCCAGCAGCAGCGCCATCTGGGCGAAGGTGTTGTTGCAGCTGACCCGGAAGGCCCGGGCCAGCGTGATCTTGCCATGCTGGGAGCCGCCGTAGTCCCGGATAAGCTGATCCATCACCTTCGTCGCGCCGGTGCAGTGGAACTCCCGCCGCTCCGCGTCGGGCCAGTTTTCCAGCGCGGAAGCCGCCGTAATGATCTTGAACGTGGAGCCCGGCGGTAGGGTGCCCTGCAGGGCCCGGTTCCAGAAGGGATGCAGCGCGCTGGTCTTCACTTCCTCCGTGATGTTCATGGGGTCGAACACCGGCACGCTGACCAGCGCCAGCAGCTCGCCGGTGCGGTAGTTCATCACCACCGCCGCGCCTGCCTTGCCGTGGCTGCTTTTCTGATCCACAAAGGCCTGTACGATGGCCGTACACAGCTTGCTGTCCACCGTCAGGGTCAGATCGTCGCCCCGGCGGGTCTCCCCTTTGAGCAGGGCCAGCACCCGTTCGGAAAGGCTGGTTTCGAAGCCCAGCAGATAGTTGGCCTGAAAGGACTCCACGCCGTTGGCCACATTGCCCTCGTTATCCCCCAGCAGGTGGACGATGGCGCTGCGGCTCTTCACGTCGCTCTGATAGACCCGGTTGCCGTCCGCATCCGACGTAGCCAGCACCACGCCGTTGCGATCGACGATGTCCCCGGGCACTACCGTCTTTTTGGCAGTCTGATAGCGGGTGTTCCGGGCGTTGGCAAACCAGCGGCTCCCGTAGGTGGAGACGGAATACACGCCGTAAACGCCCGCCGCCACCAGCAGGCCGATGGTCAGAAAGGCAAGCATCCGATAGCGGAACCGCTGCTGTTTCATGGGGTTCGTCTCCTTTCCGAGGGGATGTCAGGCTTCGGGCAGATCGTCCATCTCCTGAACGGAACGGCTGATGTCGTAATCATAGCTCAGATCGTCCTGATTCACGCTGGCAACGCCCTGCAAAAGGCCGATCAGGCCCATGCAGCTGACCATGGACGTACCGCCGTAGCTGACGAAGGGCATGGTCACGCCGGTCAGGGGGATCAGCTTCAGCACACCGCCGATAATGACGAAGGTCTGAATGCCCAGCATGGAAGTCGCGCCCATGGCCAGCAGCCCGTGAAAGCTGTGCCGGGCGGATACGGCGATAGACGAGCCGCGCAGGATCAGAATCACGTACATCACCAGCACCAGCACGCCGAAAAGAATGCCGAACTGCTCACAGATAACGGCAAAAATGCAGTCGGTAAAATAGACGGGAATCACCCGGGGCGCGCCCAGCCCCAGCCCCACGCCGAACAGGCCGCCGGAGGCAATCGCCATCAGCATCTGCACGATCTGATAGCCGGAGGTTTCGTAATACATCCACGGATTCTGCCAGATCGCCACGCGCTTTTTCACGTGGGCGAACATCTGATAGCCCAGCACCGAAGCCCCCGCCGCGCCGACCAGTCCCACGCCGCTCATCAGCAGATTGCCGGTATAGGCGTAGTACATGAACAGCGCCGTGAAATAGTAAATCAGCGCCGTGCCCAAGTCCTTCTGCAGCATCAGCACGCCCAAACAGTACAGGCAAAACGCCAGCCATGGAATCAGCCGCCGGTGGCTCATGAAATAGCTCAAAATCAGCAAAAGCGCCAGCTTGACCACCTCACTGGGCTGCAGACTCATGCCGCCCACCCGGATCCAGTTGGTCGCGCCGTACTGCTCCGTGCCGATAGCCAGCGGCAGGGCCAGCAGCAGCACCGCGCCGCCCATCACCACATAGATCAGGAACGACCAGCGCCGCACGTAGCGCACCAGCATAATGCATCCCAGCATGACCACGATACCCACGCCGTAATACAGGGCCTGCTGCATGCCGCGGGACGTTCCGCCGTCCAGATCGGTGGAATAGAGGATCAATACGCCCAGTGCGCACAGAAAATTGGCAATGGAAAGCAGCAGCTTATCCGCCGGGAAAAAACGGGGCAGCCACAGGGTAGCCACGTAGATCAGCGCCGGAACGATCACGCTCAGGGCAAGGCCCTGCCAGGCAATCTCACCCTTCAGAGAGATCAGCAGAAAAGCGCTGAAGAAAAACAGCATCATGGCCGAGCAAAGGCGGCGGTCGGGGCGGCTGCGGCGTTTGCGTTCCGCGGCGCTGGGACGGTATCTTTTTTTCATTGCGCGCCACCTCCCAGATAACGGTCCCAGAAAGCCTGCTTGGCCTTTTGCGCCTCATCTTCGCCCACGTAGGCGCTCTTGGGCGGCGCGGCTGCGTCGGTCTGGTCGTCGTCCGCATAGGGAGAAACGAAGCCTTCCGCTGACGGGGACTGCAGCTCCTCCGGCCAGGCTGCGTAGGGCCACGCGGCCTCCTCTGCGCCGGTCATTTCCGGCGGATAGAAGTTTTCGCCGGTATGGAACTCCACGGTCGGCGCGGTCATATCGAAATCAGGCTCTGCCTGAGGCAGCTCCATCTCCGGGGTTTTCTGCGGTTCAAACGCAGAAAGCTCCTCCGGGGGATCGTCCTGCTGCGGCTGCGCTGCGGCATTTTGCTGCATCTGCCGCTGCATCGCAGCCTGCTGGGCGGCCCACTGCCGGGTCATCCACTGGAAATAGGCCTGCTGCTGCATTGTCTGCTGCTGCGCGGTCTGCATCATATACTGCTGCTGCCAGCGCAGAAACTGTTCCTGCGTCATGATGGGAGCCGCTGCCGCCATTTGCCCGCCGTTCGGCTGAGGCTCGTCCCGCAGCACATGAGCATGGGCGGCGGTTTCGAAGCCCGCGAACATCCGCAGGCGCAGCTCCACGTCCCCCACATACAGGCGGGAGCCGTGATGCATACTCAGGTTTTCGCCCCGGCCCGTCCGGCTCTGTTCATCCACCTGCACGGTGCGGCCATGGTAGGGTTCCAGCCGAAGGCCGTCCTCCCGGTCATAGGAGAACCAGCAATGCTTGGGGGCCACGTCCGGGACGGGCAGGAAAATATCGCAGCCCCGGCCGGAGCCGATAATGCCCTCCCACGGCACGGGCAGGAGGGTGCCTGTGGGCAGCTGGGCATTGCCGCGGATCGTGACCAGTTCGCCTACGTAGCCCGCGTCAGGCAGCAGGCGCAGGCGTTTCTTATACTGGCGGCGATCCTTCCGATACCAGCGGTAGCTGCGCCACACGATGAGGGCCATCAAAAAAAGGAACCAGTACCGTGCGCCCTGAGCTATTATTTCATAGACTTCTGTCGGCATAGGGGGAGGCTCCTTTCTGGGGGATATTTGGTTCAGGGAACGGAGGTTGAAAAGCACCCCGTGCGGGCCGCGCTGAAGGTCTGTCCCGAGGGAAGCCCTCGGTTCATTCCGCCCAAAATTGATTGGATAGTCCGACGACTACGGTCCGAAGGTTTCCAAAGGGGAACGAAGGGAAGCGGGTATCCAGTGGATACAACCGCCGAAGGCGGTTAGCGACCCGGAGTTCAGGCAAACAACAAGCGGAGCGCACGGCAGTGCGAACCGCGCCGATTGTTTGCCCCGAGGAAAGCCCTTTGGTGCGCCCGCAGGCGCATGCTCCTTGCCCCGGGTGGGGATTGACGCGCCGACTACGGCGCGAGCGGTGGGGCTGCCGCCCCGACGGGGGATAGTACTTTCTTTCGACGCGAAAGAAAGTACCAAAGAAAGCATGCGGCACGGCGACTCCGGGAAAAAGCCCTTTACTGCCCATTTTTGAAAGAGGGAGTTCGCAATGTCGCGCGCAGACCAGTTAGCGAGATAACACCTACGTTCGTGCGCGCTCGTGCTCACTCTTTTCCTCTTTCAAAAAGGGCAAGGCTTTTTCCCTCCGCTGCCTATCGCCGCCCTCGCCCCCCGCGGTCGGCGTAGGGCATACGCAAGCCTTGCGGGGTGGGATGCTTTGGCGTGGCGTGGCCAATTCAGCAGGGCTACAAGCCGACAGGGTTTCAAAGCCATGCTGGCCTTTGGCGCGAGCCGCGAGGCCTGTCGCCGAGCGGCGGTAAATTTGCAGCTAAGTCGCTTTCCCACGGGCAGCCCCGCGCCCTATGGGCGCGGTGTGGGGTGCAGGGGGTCACCCCCTGCCGCGAGCCGGAGGGCCTGTCGCCCGACGGCGGTCTGCATACGCCAACAAACAGGAAATCACACCAGACCCGCGAGCCGCGAGACCTTCCGTCGAGCGGCGGCCTTGGGGACGAAAGCGCCGGAAACGCGAGGCCCTCCGCCGAGCGTTTCCAAAGCGCCATACTTATCTGCATAGCCCTGCGCGCATAGCGCGCAGTCCGGGGTGCAGGGGGTCACCCCCTGCCTGCTAGTCGTCTTGGGATTTGGTTTCGGCGAGGAATTTTTCCAGCTTGCGCTTTACGCGCTGAAGGGCGTTGTCGATGGATTTCACGTGGCGGCCCAGCTTGTCGGCAATCTCCTGATAGCTTTTGCCGTCCAGGTAGGCGTTGAGAACGTCCTGCTCCAGGCTGGAAAGCACCTGATCCACCCGGTCGCGGATGGAAACCAGATCCTCCTGCCCGATGATGAGATCCTCCGGGTTCTGGGCACGGCCCTCCACGATCACATCCATGAGGGTGCGGTCGCTTTCCTCGTCGTAAATGGGCTTGTTGAGGGAAACGTAGCTGTTCAGGGGCACGTGCTTCTGCCGGGTGGCCGTCTTGATGGCGGTGATGATCTGCCGGGTGATGCATAGCTCCGCAAAGGCGCGGAAGCTGGACAGGCGCTCCGGCTGGTAATCCCGGATGGCCTTGTAGAGACCGATCATGCCCTCCTGCACGATGTCCTCGTGATCCGCGCCGATGAGAAAATAGCTGCGCGCCTTGGAACGCACGAAGTTTTTGTATTTGTACAGCAGGTATTCCACCGCGGCGTCATCATGCTGCTGGGCCTGCGCCACGATCTCCTCGTCGGTAAGCCCGGCAAAGCGGGTGGAGTATTCCCATGGGTTTTCCTCTTCCGGCTCGTCAAAGTCCTCGGGCGCTTCCTCGTCCCCTTCGCTGGGGTCGGAACGATCCCTTGCGGAAAGGATGGGGTCCAGCTCTTCGTCTCTGAGTTCGTTCAGATCGTCCTGTTCTTCCCGGTTGTCCGTCACGGCAGTTCACCTCCTGACCGTTTTTCCGCACGGCTGCGGAAAACGAATTATTCTTTTCGCCTGCGGATCTCGTCCAGAAGCTCGTATTGCTCCCGGGACATGGCGGCGGCGATGGTAGACGCTCCGCCGGCAGGATTGGGCCGGTGCTGATCCCGGCCCCGGCTGCGGGTCTGGTTCAGCTCCCACCATAGCTCCCGGGAGCTGATGCGGGTAGCGCCCCGGCCCAGAATGACCGTCTG
>CAKUCE010000134.1 GCA_934643535.1 uncultured Clostridia bacterium
GTCCGGGGGCAAGGGGCACTGCCCCTTGCGCGCAGTCCGGGGTGCAGGGCTTTAGCCCTGCTGCAAGGATTCTCTTTCGAACTGGCGGGTGTAGAGGTTGTAGTAGAAGCCGCGCTTCTTCATCAGCTCGGCGTGACTGCCCCGCTCGACGATCTTGCCGTCGTCTACGACCAGAATCACGTCCGCCTTGCGGATGGTGGAAAGTCGGTGGGCAATGACGAAGGATGTGCGGCCTTCCATCAGCTTGTCGATGGCTTCCTGGATCCAGCGCTCGGTCAGGGTGTCGATGGAGGAAGTGGCTTCGTCCAAAATGGCGATGCGCGGGTCGCAGAGAATGGCCCGGGCAAAGGAGATCAGCTGCTTTTCGCCGGTGGAGAGCAGGTCGCCGCCCTCGCCCACGTCGGTGTCGTAGCCCTTTTCCAGCTTTTCGATCACCCGGTCGGCGCAGACGGTCTTCACCGCCTTCTCGATTTCCTCCATGGTCGCGTCCGGCTTGCCGTAGCGTAAGTTCTCCAGCACCGTGCCGGAAAAAAGATGGGGCGTTTGCAGCACGTAGCCGATGTTCTGATGCAGCCAGAGCTGGCTGCGCTCCCGCGCGTCCACGCCGTCGATCAGGATCCGGCCGGAGGTCGGCTCAAAGAAGCGGCAGACCAGATTGACAATGGTGGACTTGCCCGCGCCCGTCTCTCCCACGATAGCCACGTTGGAGCCTTCCGGCACCTCCAGATTGAAGTGCTCCAGCACGTTCACGTCGCCGTCGGGATAGCGGAAGGTCACGTCGTCAAAGGTGACGCGCCCCACCAGCGGCTCCCAGTTTTCCTTCTTGGGATGAAAGCAGTCGCCGTACTTTTCGATGACTTCCGGCGTGTCCTTCACATCGGATTCCGTCGCCAGCAGGTTGGTGACGCGCTCAATGTTCACCTGTACGGCGATCAGGTCGGAAATGACCCGGGCCAGCCACTGCACCGGCTCCATCAGGCCTGTGGCGTAGGTCATGAATACGCTCAGCGTGCCAATCTGCATGATGAGCGGCGCGTTTTGGGCGATGTCTCCGCCTTTCCAGAGCACCATGGCCAGCGCAATGGCCGAAGCAAAGATCACCAGCGAGACGAACAGCGCCCGGTAGCGGGCCGTGCGCACGGAAACCGAGCGCATTTCGTCCGTCAGCTTGTGGAAATCCTCGTCCATGCGCTGCTCCACCACCAGCGTTTTGGTGGTCTTGGCCCCGGTGATGCCCTCGTTGAAGCCGCCGGTGATCTTGGAATTGGCCTCCCGGATGCGGCGGTTGCCGATGACCAGCTTCCGCTGAAAGAAGGCCGAAACCAGCGCCACAAAGGGCACGATAATGACTACCCACAGCGCCAGCTGGGCGTTCAGGCAGAACATGGAGATCACGCAGCCGATAACATAGGTCACGTTCCAGACGCCGTCGAACATGCCCCAGCACAGGGTAGAGCCGATACGGCCCGTATCGCTCATGACCCGGGCGTGGATGTAGCCAACGCTGTTGGTATTAAAATAGGAAAAGGAAAGGGTTTGCAGGTGCTGAAACGCATCACGCTTCATATCGCGGCCGATGTCCATTTCCAGCTTGCAGGCCCGGTAGATGCCCGCCCGGATCATCAGCGCTTCCGCAACGATCAGCGCCGCATAGAGGACGGTGAAGGGTACGATACCCCGGGTGGTGCTTCCCAACACGAACACGTCGATGGCATACTGCTGAAACAGAGGCAGAATGATGTCCATCAGTCCGTTCATCAGCACACAGGCAAACATAACCGCGATCATGCTGCGGTACGGCCTGAAATACCGCACGATGCGGGGAATTCCAAACCAGGGAAGATGCACGCTGCTCAGTTGTTCCTGTTTGCTCACGCGTCTTCCTCCTCTTTCAAAGACATTTGCAGGTCGTAAATGCGGCGGTACATGCCGCCCTCCTGCTTCATCAGTTCTTCATGGCTGCCAAGCTGCGTCACACGTCCCTTGTCCATCACCATGATCTGATCGGCTTCCATCAGCGTAGTGATGCGATGGGAAATCAGGATCACAGTGCTGTCCTTCATCCGCTCCCGGAGGCGGGTACGGATCAGCACATCGGTCTGCGCGTCCACGGCGGACAGAGAATCGTCAAAGACCAGAATGGGCGTTTGGCGGGTCAGGGTACGGGCAATGGCCGCCCGCTGCTTCTGGCCGCCGGACAGGGTCACGCCCCGCTCGCCCACGATGGTGTCGTAGCCTTTGGTCAGGCTGTCGATGGTTTCGTCGATGCAGGCGACATGGGCCGCTTCCCGCATTTCCGTCAGGCTCAGTTCCCGGCTGGCAATGCCGATGTTCTCGCCGATGGTCCGGGAGAACAGGAACGGCTCCTGCAGCACCATGCCCACGTTTTCACGCACCCAGTCCGCCTTCATATCGGCAATGTCCACACCGCCGATGGTGATACGGCCGTTTTCCGCCGGAAGGTCATAAAGACGGTTCAGCAGGTGCATCAGGGTAGACTTTCCCGAGCCGGTGGAGCCCAGGATGGCAAAGGTGCTTCCCGCAGGAATGGTGGCGTTTACATCCTCCAACACCTTGTGCTCGCCGTCATAGCCGAAGGACACATGCTCAAAGCGGATGTCCCGGTTCATGGGCGGCGTGCAGGCGTCGGGCTTGTCGTGTTCCTCGGGGGAATCCATGATGTACTGGATACGGTCGATGGAAACGCCCGCCTTGCTCATTTCGGAAATGGTGCGGCCCAGCGAACGCACGGGCCAGATCAGCATGGAATTGTAGGAAATGAAAGAAACCAGTTCACCGGAGGTCATATCGCCCCGGACGCACATCACGGTGCCCAGCACGATAATGATCATGACCTGCAGCATGCTCACGCAGTCGCCGATGGACCAGAAATGGCTCAGGGAACCGCAGAGCTTGATCCACAGAGTGGTCATATGCTCGTTTTCCCTGTCGAAGCGTTCTTTTTCATACAGCTCCCGGCCAAAGGCGCGAACCACCCGCACGCCGGTCAGATTCTCCTGTGCAATGGTGGACAGCGCGCCCTCGCTTTCGTCGCACTCGGTAAAGCGCTTGGAGATCCGGCGATGGAAGTAGGTGGAATAGCCAACGACGATGGGAATGCTGGCCAGCGCCACCATGGAAAGCCGCCAGTTCATGCGGAGCATGAAGCTGAGGCCCAGCACCAGCAGCACCGCCACCCGGAAGAGCTGCACCAGCTGCTCGGTAACGAAGTTGCGGATCATATCCACGTCGGAGGTGCAGCGCTGGATGATGTCGCCGGTCTGGTTTTTCATGTGCCACGAGAAGGGCAGGCGCTGGATATGAGCGAACAGATCGTTGCGCATGGTGCGCACGAAAGTTTCGGAGGCCTTGGTGGTCAGCGTCATGTTGCCGTAGCGGAAGAAGGCGATCACCAGTGCAATGGCGATCACCGCCAGCGCAATCCACCAGAGATGGGTGCGCAGGGCCTCTACGCCGCCCAGCCGCATCCAGAGCGGTTCCAGCGCGGCGGGCACGTTCAGCGGAAGCTGTCCCAACACGTTGTCAATGGTGATGCGGATCAGCTGGGGCGTCAGCATGTCCAGAAACGTAATGCACACAGAGCACAGCACAGCGGCCAGATAAAACCGCTTGCTGCCCCTGAGAAAATGCCACAGCAGCCGGGCTTTCTTCCCTCCGGCCTGTGTCTTTGCTTGAGGCATGGCAAATATTCTCCTTTAATCTTGTCGAATCAGGAAGCAGGGGTATTTTGAAATGCGCAGCCGCTTCGGGGGATCATCCCGGGACGGCCGGCGTGCGGCGTTGGGTTGTCTCGCCCGCCTATCATACAGGAAAAAAACGGAGTTAGCAAGAGGCAAACTTCGTTTTTCTGCGATTCCGGTTCTTTTTTAAGGCATACCGCACAAATGAGTCGATGCGGTGGTGAATGAATTTTTTCGTCAGATGCAATTACAGATCTTGAAGGTTTCCTGGAGGTAAATCGAAAGATCTGCAAGCGGCAGCTGGCGGAAAAGGCATCGCCAACGCCGCCGGCGAACGGTGCGGTATTGCCTTAAAGATCATTCAATTTTTTCGTTCTTTTTCAGTGGGAAGCCATGCTATCAGGGCGCTGCCCATGGCAAAGGCCGTGACGCACAAGGCTCGGGAGGTGAAAAAGGCGTGGTTATAGGTATGATTTGCCGCGAAAAGATACCAGGCCAGCGGCAGAAGCGCCACCCCCAGCATCGTGCCCGCCAGATCGGGCTTTTCTACCGCCGAAAGCCGTCTGGCTTTCCTTCGGATGAACAACAGCCCGTAGCCCAGTGACACCACCACTCCGGCGATCAGATAAGGCTTCTTCAAAAAGACGGAAAATGCCTTCCACAGCGCGTCCAGACGGCTGATCTCCCCTACGTCCCGGATTTCCTGAGAGGTACGGATTTCCAGACTGCCCACCAGCGTGGACCAGAACCCTTCGCTGCCGTACAGAAGCGCCAGCGCCCATTTTCCGGCCCACATGCCCGCGTAGCCGAAAGCCCAGCACAGGCCGCAGCGCACCATCCGCACCAGACGGGACCGGGCGGTTTCATTCCGGTGCAGCAGCAGCCAGACGATCAGCGGCATGCCCAGCGAAGCTACCGGATAGGTCAGAAAATCGAAGTAGCTGGTCGCCATGCCCACCAGCAGGAAGAACACATCCTCCCCCATACGCTTTTCCATCAGATGCGGCTTCCAGAGAAGCACGGCCATGGCCGCCTGCGCCACCAGCAGCGTCGTGGAAAACTGCAGCGACAGCCACGTGACGCCGGGGGTGATGCACAGCATGGACAGGCCGAAGGGCAGCACATACCGTCCCACGCCCCGTTTCTGCATCAGGCGGCAGATGCACATGAGCAGCGCCATCTGCACAAACATGTTCAGCATGCGGATGTCCATATAATTCATGTACAGAAGCAGGGGCTTGAGGACGACGAGAAAGCCCAGCCAGTACCGGGCAATCGCCACTTCCCGCATGCCTTCGGAGCCGTTCTCCCCAAAGCGCAGCAGGCTGATATACTGATTGGCGCCCTCTTCCTGCCAGGAATAGAGATGGATCGCCTGATCGACCGCGCTCTTTTCCGAGCGGTGAATGGCGGTCAGCAGCATATAGGCGTCGGTGGAATTATCCAGCTGGGTAGAGGGATAGCCCTTGACCACCTGCTCGTAGGACTCTTCCCCCGTGCCCCATTCGCCGTTCAGCGCGGGGAGGGATTCCAGCACATGCTGTTCCATGGAACCTACCGGCAGCAGGAAAACCGCCGTCAGAAGCCCGAAGCCTGCGGCGATCCCCGCCATCAAAATACCGCCCATCCGCAGAAGCCTCCGAAAGAATCCCTTGCAGGAGGATGACCACGTCATGATTTCCGTCCGCCTTTCCCGATGATCCATACCGCTCCAAGCGTTTTTTCGCCCAAACTGGGCAAAGCGAAGAACATTATTATAACGAAATCCGTGCCCGGAAGCAAGAACGCCGCAGACGGCCTTTTTGGCAAAAGCCCTGTCTGCAGCGTTTTTCGTCCTTTGGGCAGGCCAAAGTTTTACAATTCTGACAAGCTCGACCTCTGTCAGCGGATCCATTCCAGTTGGGCGAGGCTGGCGGCAGTCCTTACCTCCGCCGTTTTGACAAAGCCGTACTGACCGTCCACGTCCATGCGCCAGTCCAGTTCTCCCCGGGGAATGCACACGTACAGCCAGCCGTCGTACTCGCAGAGCAGGCCCAGAGCCAGCAGGGTCGAAATCCATCGTTTCATCTTTATTTATGCTCCTCCTTTTGAATGCCGGTCAGCCGTTGCCTTCTCCGTCGCTTTCCCCCTCGGCATTCCTGGAAGGCATGCTGTAATAAAGAATCTTCCATTCCGGGACCGCCTGGATGTCAAAGCGGAAGATCCCCGTATCCGCAACGCCGGCCAGCGATAGGATCAAATCGCTTCCATGGGTTCCCTCGCCGTAGTTGTCAACGCCTTCGATCCGGTCGGAAGATCCCGGATAGACCGCATCGGCAAATTCCAGCGCGCCCATGACTACCTGCTCGTTTTCCTCATCCGTCAGCGGATTGGCGGTCGCGTAGGAAGTTTCGGCCATGCTGAAAGGATTTTCAAAGAACGTAATATAGCCGGTCTCCTTTTCCAAGGTAATGCGGACGGTTCGCGCGTCGGCTTCCGCCGCTGCCGTCACCAGCCATTCTTCGCTGCCCCATTCGCTGACCGACCAGTACAGTTCCGGCGTATTCCAGCTTACGTCGGGCCGCTGCCAGAAGCGTTTCGCCTCTTCAACAGCTTCCTGTTCCGTCTCCAGCCGGTGGGCGGCAATGGCCGTCTGGCGTTCCGGCACGCGGATGGGGCGTACATACTCGCTCGTGGCAAACGCTCCCACCAGCGCCATGGAAGCCGCCAACGCAAAGGCAATGGCCGCACCCCGGCGCACCTGCCCGCTGTGCAGGATGCTGTTCACCCGCTTTTTGAGCTTTTTGCCGGTCATGGTCATGCCGGTGGCCAGCACGCCCACACCCGGAGCGTTCCGCCGGGCCGCCGCCAGCACCAGCACGTGGGCGTAGTCCATTTTCTGCGAGGGCTTGAGCTTCTCGATCACCCGCTCGTCGCAGGCCAGTTCTCCGTCGGTACGGCTCATATACGCCGCCGCCCAGACCAGCGGATTGAACCAGTGTACGGCGCAGCAAAGGAGCCGCACCAGCGCCCACAGATGGTCGCCGCCCTTGTAGTGGCATACCTCGTGAGTCAGCACCTGCACCGCCTCCTGAGGCGGCGCGCTCAGCGGCAGGGCGATGTAGGGCCGGAAAACGCCCGCCAGACAGGCGCTGGGCAGGGGATCGACGAAATAAACGGGAATGGGCCGCACATTGCGCTGGCGGCACAGCAGCTCGTACTGTTCCAGAAGCCGCCCGGAGATGGGCTCGATCCGGTCGGCCCGAAGGCGCATCCGGAAGCGGAGATTGGCGATCAGGAACCAGAGCAGCACCAGCGCCGCTCCTGCCAGATAGACCTTCATCAGTGTCAGGGACAGCATGCCGTTATACGTTTCTTCTATCAGGTCGTTCATGCTTTGGGCCAGCGCCGTGCCGCCCTGCTCCGCCGCCAGCCGCTCCACGTTGGAGAGCGTATCCTGAAAGCGCACCAGCAGCTGTCCGGCAATGGGGCGGATGGCCCGATCCATGGCAAAGGGCGAACGAATGGCATTAACGGCCGGGTTGGGAAGAGTCAGCGGGCAGAGCAGCCGCACGGCTACCAGCAGCCATGCAAAGGAAATCGTCCGGCTTCCCAGCCAGCGCCGGAGAAAACGCCGGATGGGCAGCATCAGCAGGATCGCAATGGAGGCCATCAGATTGGCTTCCAGCAGAAAATTGTAGATCACGGCGGTACGCATGGTGAATGCTCCTTTCCTTTTGTAAAACACGACCTTGTCGGATAATGCGGAATGGGATTACGTCCGCTTGTCAACATCAGGATACAACCGTCTACCACTTTTTGTCAATAGAAGCACCTGTAACAACTTTTCCATAAGCCGGCAAAAGGCGAATTTTGTTTTTCTTTTGTATTTCTATGCATATTGGGTGTATTTTTATTGTATTTTCGTTGAAACTGCAGCGCATTGTCTCTATAATTTTATCATTCACAGGGGGTTCCCTGTGCGGCGGACTTACCGGAGTTTCGGAGAGTCCGGCCAGGAAAGGATGGAAGGGAATGCTGCGGTACTCCATTAAGCGTATTCTACTGGCGCTGCTGACCGTTCTGATTATTGCGGCCATCACCTTTTTTGCGATGAACGCCATTCCGGGCGGCCCTTTTTCCAGCGAAAAAGCCATTGACCCCGCGACGCTGGCCGCGCTGGAAGCGCGCTACGGTCTGGATAAGCCGCTGGGCGAGCAATTTGTCAATTATCTGCGCAACCTGCTTCAGGGCGACTTGGGCGTTTCCCTCAAGACGGGCCGCGAAATCAGCGCCATCGTCAGCGAATCCTTCGGGGTATCCGCCCGGCTGGGGCTGATGGCGTCGGTGATCGCCATTCTGGTCGGGCTGGCGCTGGGCTCCATCGCCGCCCTGTGCCGGGGCAAGTGGCCGGACCGGATCATCATTTTCATCACGACGCTGTTCGTCTCCGTGCCCAGCTTCGTGCTGGCCACCATCCTTTTGCTGGTGTTCTGCCTGCAGCTCAGGTGGGTGGGCGTATGGAGCACCTCCAATCCCAACTACGTGCTGCCGGTGCTTTCGCTGGCCATGTACCCCATGGCCTACATCACCCGGCTGACGAAGTCCAGCATGCTGGACGTGCTGGGACAGGATTACATCCGCACGGCCCGCGCCAAGGGCGTGAAGGATTCGCTGGTGATCTTCAAGCATGCCCTGCGCAATGCCCTGATCCCGGTCATCACCTATGTGGGCCCCATGACAGCCTACATTCTGACCGGCTCCATGGTGGTGGAGACCGTATTCACCATCGGCGGCCTCGGCACCCAGTTTGTAAAGTCCATCAACAATCAGGACTA
>CAKUCE010000135.1 GCA_934643535.1 uncultured Clostridia bacterium
ACGTGAAGGCGGCCGGTGGGACGGTCGCCGGTTAAAATAATCTGCCTCATGGAAACGAACCCCTTTCGGCAATGAAAGCGTGAAAATTAGTGGATGGAAGGAAATTTATTCCGAATCGCGTCATTTTCCTCGGTGATGGGGCGGATGACCCGGGCGGGGGAACCGGCGGCAAAGGAACGGGCGGGAATATCCCGGGTGACGACGCTGCCGGCGCCGATGACCACGGGCTTGGCGTAGCAGAGAAAACGCTCTGCGCCGTCGCTGCACACGAGGCCGCGGCGTTCCTCCGGCAGCATGGGATGCATGGGGGTGACGATGGTCACGTTGGGGCCGAAATTGCAGTGATCCCCGATGGTGACGCAGGCATCGTCCTGCACGGTGAAGTTGAAGTTCATGAAGCAGTGGCTTCCCACCCGGGTGTGGCAGCCATAGTGGAAGCGGATGGGGCCCAGCATGAAGGTGCCATCGCCCACGGAGGCCAGCAGGTCGTGGAGGATCTGCTGCCGGGCTTCGGCATCCTCTTCAAAAAGGCTGCTGTATTCCTGACTGAGCCGGTGCGCTTTCAGCTTTTTGGCGACCAGCTCGGGGACTTCGGAGGCGAAAAGCTCGCCCTTGAAAATGCGTTCTTCTTCCGTCATGGCAGGTTCCTTCCTTTGCAAAAGAATGGAAGAATAAGATAAAGAGATGATAGCACGGCGCGCACGAGACGCGCAAGCGAAAAAACGGCGTTCATACAGAGGTTTTTTCGAAAAACACTTGACCTTACAATCGTTGCAATGTTTATAATACGGGAGTGAAAAAGAAGGGGGAAACCGCGATGGAAAGCAAGCGAACCTCGGGCAGCGTCTGGAAGAACATTCTGTCTTTTTCTCTGCCGTATCTGCTGGCTTATTTTCTGCAGACGCTGTACGGCATGGCTGATCTGTTCCTCATCGGGCAGTATGAGGGGGTGGCGGGCACCACGGCGGTATCCGTTGGCTCTCAGGTGATGCATATGCTCACCGTGATGATCGTGGGGCTTGCCATGGGCGCTACCGTGTCCATCGGGCAGGCCGTGGGCGGCGGCGACCGGAGACAGGCGGCTGTCTGCGTTGGGAATACGGCGGTGCTGTTTCTGGGACTGTCGCTGCTCCTGACGGCGGCGCTGCTCTGCTGCGTCCGGCCCATTACGGCCCTTATGTCCACGCCGGAAGCCGCCGTAGAGGGGACGGTGCGGTACCTGTCCATCTGCTTTCTCGGCATTCCGTTCATTACGGCCTACAATGTTATCAGTTCCGTTTTTCGCGGCATGGGGGATTCCAAAAGCCCTATGATCTTTGTTGCGGTGGCCTGCGCCGTCAATATAGTGCTGGACCTTCTGTTCATGGGCCAGATGCGGCTGGGCCCGGCCGGAGCGGCGCTGGGCACCACCCTTTCGCAGGCCGTCAGCGTGGCGGTATCCTTCGCAATGATGCGGCGGCAGAAAAACGGCCTGTCCGTGCGGAAGACGGATCTCCGCCCGCAAAAGCCGGTGATGAAGAAGCTGCTGGCCATCGGTGCGCCCATCGCTTTGCAGGACGGGCTGATCCAGGTCGCGTTCATCGTGATTACCATCATCGTCAATCAGCGCGGCCTGACGGACGCGGCGGCGGTGGGCATCGTGGAAAAGGTGATCGGTTTTCTGTTTCTGGTGCCCTCGTCCATGCTGTCTACGGTGTCGGCGCTGGGAGCGCAGAATATCGGCGCGGGCAAGCCGGAGCGGGCCGTGCGCACCCTCTGGTACGCCATTGCCATCGCCGCCGGTTTCGGGCTGGCCGTCTCTCTGCTGATGCAGTGGATCGCCGAACCGGTCGTGGGCCTGTTCACCTCCGACGAGGCGGCGATCGCGGCGGGCGGGCCGTATCTGCGGGGATATATCTGGGACTGCCTTTTCGCGGGGATTCATTTCTGCTTCAGCGGCTACTTCTGCGCCGTGGGACGGTCGGGTCTTTCCTTCCTGCATAACATCACCGCGATTGCGCTGGTGCGCATCCCCGGCGCTCTGCTGACCTCCCGGCTGTTTCCCGATACGCTGCTGCCCATGGGCCTTGCGACGGTCTGCGGATCGCTGGCGTCTGTCCTGATCTGCGTGATCGCTTTTTCCGCGCTGCGCAGAAAAGAAGCACAAAAGGAGAAGAACGCCCGTGGATAAGCTGTTCCGCATCGGAGAAATGGCGAAGCTGTTCCATATGAGCATGAGTACGCTTCGTCATTATGAAAGGCTTGGACTGCTGAAGCCGGAAAAGGTGGACGAGAAAACCGAGTATCGGTATTACAGCGTGAGGCAGTTTGAGGCGCTCAATACCGTGCGGTACCTGCGCGCGCTGGACATGCCCCTTTCGGAGATCGAGGATTTTCTGCAAAACCGGGAGGTGGACGCCATCGAGGCCAAGCTGCGCCAGCAGAAGGAGGCGGTGGCCGCCCGGCGGCGGGAGCTGGAACGAATCGAAAGGAAAATCGATAATCGGCTCCGGCAGCTGCAGGAGGCCAGCGGCGCAGAGCTGAACCGGATCATGGTGCGCACGCTGCCGGCCTGTCGGATGGTATGGATGCAGGAAAATCTGCGGATCCACAGTCCGCTGGATATGGAAGCGCCCATCCGGCGGCTGGAGGGAGAGCAGGCCGAAACATCCGTTTTTCTGGGAAAGGTGGGCGTGAGCATATCGGCGGAGCGGCTGGAGAAGGGCCGGTTCGACCGGTATGACGGAGTGTTTCTGCTCCTGGACGAGGAGGACAGCTATCAGGGCCAGACCCTTTCCCTGCCGGAAGCGGAGGGGCTGACCGTTCGGTTTCGGGGAAGCCATACGGAAGCGCCGGAGCAGTACCGGCGGCTGGCGGCTTTCTGGCAGGAACAGGGCTGGAGGGCAGGCGGTTTTTCCCGGGAAGTGACGATGATCGACTACGGGATCACCAATGATCCGGAAAAATTTGTCACGGAGATCAGTATCCCGATCCAACGATGAAGACGGAAGCTGAATATGAGTTGTGAAATAAATGTCAATTTGTTAAGAAAGTAAGACAATTTTTCAAAAAAGGCTAAAAAAAACAGGAAATGTGATATAATGCAGAAGGTTACTCTTTGGCCAGATCTGGTCTATTAACGATTAGAGCAATCGTTTGCTCTATCGGATGGATGGGATAAGGATATATAAGAGCGATTCCATCATGATTCTCAGACGCGCAGCTCAGGGTCGAATTCAGCGTGACCGTGGGCATTTCGCGTTTCATCAGCGGGAAAGTCACCACAAAGCTCCAACAAGGGAATGAATTTGCGATGAACGATAAAGAATTGCGCAAGCTGGGCCGGGCGGATCTGGTAGAGATCCTGTGTCGTCAGCGGGAGCTGATCGAGCAGCTGGACGAAAAGAACCGCCAGCTGCAAACCCGCGCGGAAAAAGCGGAAGCGGAGCTGAAGGAACGCGACGCCCGCCGGGAGGAAGAGCAGAAGCAGGCCGGAGAGGACGCCGCCCTGCGGGACGACATGCGGCGGCTGATGGAAAAAGTGGAAAGCATGAGCCATTCCATGCAGCGATGCACCGAGGCTACCCGGGCGCTGGAAACGGCCCGGGAAGAGGCGGAGAAGATCCTGGCGCAGGCGCAGGCGGATGCGGACGCGAAGCTGGCGGAGGCCGAGCGGGACATCGAGCAGCGCAGGGCGGATTTTACGCGTCAATGCGAGGAAATGGTGCGGGGGCAGGAAGTGCTTCGCCGCCTGATGGAAAA
Organism: uncultured Clostridia bacterium; assembly: GCA_934643535.1. Classification (GTDB taxonomy): domain Bacteria; phylum Bacillota; class Clostridia; order Christensenellales; family Aristaeellaceae; genus Limiplasma. The sequence continues at coordinate 3,742 of CAKUCE010000135.1, forward strand.
CAGATAAGGAGCGGTCCTGAATGCGGAATCAGAAGGAAGAAAGGCTGCCATCGCTGGAGGCGCTTCAGGCGGAAAGAATGCGTCTGCAGCACCGCCGCAGATACCGCCGGGCCTTGCTGGGCACGGTGGCCGTACTGGCGGTGGTGGCTGCGCTGGCCGTGCTGATCTCCACCATCTTCATGCCGGTTTTCCGAATAACCGGCTCCAGCATGGAACCCAATCTGAACGACGGCGACATCATCGTGGCCATGAAAACCGAGCGCTTTCAGCGCGGACAGGTATGCGGCTTTTATTTCAATAACAAGCTGCTGCTCAAGCGGGTCATCGCCACGGCGGGGATGTGGGTGGACATCGACGACGACGGTTATGTTTTTGTTGACGGAGAAAAGCTGGACGAGCCCTATGTGACGGATCGAAGCAAGGGAATCTCCGATCTGGAATACCCGGTGCAGGTGCCGGATGGATGCGTGTTCGTGTTGGGCGATCACCGCTCCACCTCGGTGGACAGCCGGAGCTCCGTGATCGGCTTCATTAAGGAAAACGAAACGGTGGGCCAGATCGTCATGCGCGTCTGGCCGCTGAAGGGCTTTGGCCTGATCGACTGAGCGGCTCCAGGAGGCCGCTGGATCGAGGGGGAAAAACGGTGAACAGGGAACAAAACAATCTGAAGCGATATATCGAGGAGCGCTTTCGGCTGAGGGCGCGCCGCCGCCGGCTGTATGCCGCCGTGGCGGCTCTGTCCGCGGTGGTGGCGCTGACCGTGACGGCGGAACTGGTCAGACCGGCCATTACCGCTACGGCGCCGGCTCAGTGCGGCATGGAAGCGCATCTTCATTCCAATGCCTGCTTTGAGAAGGTACTGAATTGCGGGCAGGAAGAAGGCGAGGAACACACCCATGGCGAGGGCTGCTACGCCACGGTGCTGAGTTGCCCGCTGCCCGAGCATACCCATACCGAAGGCTGCTATCCCCAGACGCTGCCGGAACCGACGATAGCGCCCACGGAAGAGAAGAAAGAGGACGAGGCGGGCACGGAGGAAACGCCGCAGCCTGCTCAGACCGAAAACGGGGACGCGGCGGAGGAACCTGCTGAAACGCCTGAAGCATCCGAAACGCCGGTGGAAGAGCCTTCCGTCACGGAAACGCCGACGGAGACGGCGGAGCCTGCCGGGGAAGAAACGGATGGAGAGCAGCAGCCGGAAAAAGCCCCGATGAAGATCGACGCCCTGCAGGGCCCGGAATCCCTGCGGGCCGGTCAGACAGGGGAATGGAGCTTTGCGGCGGAGAATGCTGAAAAGCTGGTTTTCACGATCACAAAAGCGGATGGGTCCACCGTGGCGCGGCAGGAGCTTGCGCCGGAAAGCGCCTCCTTCCGTTATACACTTTCGGCCTCCGGCCTGTATACCGTCCGGCTGACGGCGGTGCGCGGAGAAGAAGACGTCTCTGCCGAACGCCGGCTGGCGGTCAGCGCCGGAGAACTGCGGGCGGCGGTGGATACCGGGACGCGCTCCTGCTTCGGCGGCGACGAGGTGACGTTCACATTGAGCAGTGAGGGCGGCGTGGCCCCGGTGACGTACAATGTGGCTGTCTACCAGGGCGGCGCAACGCTGCTGGAGGAATCGAACCGGACGGAAAAACAGCTTCGCGTTTCCGCCATGCGGACGGCTGACGTAACGACGCTGTATGTCCGTCTGACCGTTACGGACGCATGCGGCGCGACCGCCGTGGCGGACAAGGCGCTTCCCTGCGCCGTGCATACGGCGGAAACATGGGATGAATGGGAAGCGACGCTTGCGGATGTCCGGCTGAGCGAAAGCTGGCCCGAGGATCTGCTCGCCGTTGCCCGCACCCAGCTGGGCTACCTGGAAAGCACGACGGACTTTATCATTGACGCCGACGGCAGCCAGAAGGGCTATACCCGCTACGGCCGCTGGTACGGTTCGGAATACGCCGACTGGTGCGCCATGTACGTTTCCTTCTGCCTGCATTACGCCGGGGTGCCGGAGAGCGCCTTCCCTCAGGAGGCGGGCTGCGGCAGCTGGGTGCGCGCCCTGCAGGCTCACGGGCTGTACCGTGCGCCCGGGGAGTATACGCCCCAAAGCGGCGACCTTGTTTTCTTTGACTGGCAGCAGAACGGACAGCCGGATCATGTCGGCATTCTGGAAAAAGCGGATGCAGGCAGCCTGATCGTGTTGGAGGGCAACTCCAGAAACAGCGTGCGCCGGAACAGTTATTTTGCGGCGGACGGAAGCATCTGCGGCTACGGTAGCCTGAACGAAGCGTTCAAGCGTTACCGCCAAGCGCAGGAAAGCGAAGCGCCGGAAATCCCGGAAACGCCTGCGCCTGATGCGGAAGCTGCGGAAACCCCGGAGGCGTCCGCCGAACCTTCGCTTGAACCGTCAGCAGAGCCTTCTGTGGAACCCGCGGAAGAACCGTCAGCAGAGCCTTCCGTCGAGCCGACGGCTTCTCCCGAAGCGCCGGAGGAACCGGAAACGTCTTCCGAACCCGAACCGTCTCCCGAGACGTCTGCGGAACCGGAAGAAACGCCCGAACCCGTTCCGCCTCTGACCGAGGCGGAAAAGCTGGCGGCGCTGATCGACAGTCTGAAGGAAAAGCTGCCGGACGATTCCGAAGCGGCGAACGATGACGCGGAAAGCGACGAAAGCGACGCTGCTTTGGAAACGCCTTACGAGGTGCGTTGGAATGCGGCGCTGGAAGCGGTGCTGGCTGCGCAAAACGACGGAACCGTTTCTTTGACGGAGTTTGCCGCGCTGCTGGACAAATTGATCGAACGGCAGCCCGGCGGCGTATCCCCGACTTACGAGACCCTGCGGGAAAACGTCGGGAACCTGCGCAGTCCGGCGGAAGACGCGGGGACCGACGAAAAAGTAGAATACAGTCATCTGCTTGCCGCCCTGCGGGAGCGGCTGGCCGAGGCTGAAAGCAACGGCGAGCTGACTCGAACGGAAGCGCTGGCACTGAAAATTTTGCTGGACAACGTACCTGCCTGCCCGGTGGACTGCGTTTACACGGCACTGGACGGCGCGGTTCGCGTGATCCACTCGGAAAGCGGCGAGCTTCAGCAGCGGGAATTGTCCGCACGCTTCTATTCCGCCGACGAGGAAGAAGCCCTTCGTCTCCGGGAGGAGCTGACCACCCGGCTGGCGCTGGAAGGCCGCGGCGCGATAGCGAACCTGATGCTGGCGGACATCGCCTTTGACGCGGACGATACCGGCGCGGAGGTGACCCTCCGTCTGGATGAAGCCATGGCGGCGGAAGAAAACCTGCTGGCAGCCCATCGCGGCAGCGAGGGCTGGGAATGGCTGGACTTTGAGCGCCTGACCGGCGAGGACGGGCGGCAGTACGTCAGCTTCCATACGGATTCCTTCTCGCCCTTTGCCGTGCTGGCCCTGACGGAAACCGAGGCGTCCGGCGCGGATCTGGCGAATTATGTGGCCCAGCGGGGCGGCAGTCTGGCGTTCCGGCTGACGAACGAGGACGGCACGGAACCCGAAACCGATGAAGACGGCGCGTACCTGGTGGAGCAGGGCGCGGAATTCGTGCTGCATATGGAGATCGCCTGCCCGGAGGGCTTTGCGGAGGGACAGTACGCCGTCGCGTTCCCGGAGGGCGTGATTCCTTCTGCGGGCGAGGGTGTGCTGACGGCGGAGGAAACCGAGACAGGCCGCTGGAATGCCGACGGCGAAAGCGTTCGTGTTTTGCTGCGGCTGGATGAAGCCGCCCAAAGCCGGACGGTCTTCCCGCTGGAGCTGCGGGTGTCCTTCCGGGAAACCGGCGAGGTCATTCGCCTTGGCAGCGAAATCGCCGTGCGCTGCTATGCGGTGCCCGACGGCCCGGTGGCCGAGCTGTGCATCGGCGACGCCTGGATGGCCCTGCGGGACAGCGGATACTTCACCTACTGGAGCGACAAAATCAAAGAAGCAGAAGCCTACGAGACGCAGGCCGCGGTGCGGAGTCGTGCCGCCGCACCGCGGAGCACAGCGGCTCCCTCCGATGGGCAGGTGGTGGCGCGCGGCGGGGAAAACAGCTCTGAGGACGGCGTGAAGGTCAGCAAGACCATTCAGGGCACCGAACTGGAAAACGTGTTCGATATTACCCTGACCGTGCAGACCCCGACGGAAATTTCCACCTTTTATCAGGAGCCGGATATGGCTGTGGTCATCGTGATGGATATTTCCAATACGATGAATTCTGATTTCAAAGGCATCACTCGCTACGCAGCGGCAATGGTGGCGGCGGAAGCATTTCTGGATAAGTTTGCGGCAACCAGCAACGGCGTGAGTAAGATCGGCTACGTGGCTTTCAATACGGATGCGCACCAAATATTCGGCCTGCAGCCCTGTTCTAATGAGAATGAAGCCACGAACCTGAAAAACCAGATGCGCTCTAAAACCGGAAATATTATCAATGGGTACGAGGAAGGTTCCCGTAATCGCTTTACGAATATTGAAGCCGGACTGAAAATGGGAAAGGATATGCTTGCGTCTGCTGCCAATCAGAACAAGTATATCATTTTCCTGAGCGATGGCTTCCCGACGACCTATATCAGCAGCGGTTACAGTGGGTATGACCCATATGATGGGTCTGGAACCAGATTTCGTGATCGCGTATTAAACAAACCGTGCTCGTATGGCACCAGTTATTCCGACGAAGCGGCTATTCGGGCGCGCAACATGGCC
>CAKUCE010000136.1 GCA_934643535.1 uncultured Clostridia bacterium
GCCTTAGCCTGACCAGCGTAGAGATTCCCGAGGGCGTTACCAGCATCGGAAATATGGCGTTTGACAGTTGCCCTAGTCTGACCTCTGTTACCCTGCCTTCTACCTTGGAATTTCTTGGAAGCGACGTCTTTGAGGGCTGCTCCGGTTTGACCAGCATGGAGGATAAAAGCGGCAAATTTCTGAAAACTGTGGGTAGTGTCGTTTACAGGGCGGACGGAACAGAAATTTTGGCCGTGCTGGCATCTGCTTCCGGGGAAATTCATATTGCCGAAGGTGTAACGGAAATTCCGCGTTCCCTGTTTTCTAACAAAAGTTTGGTCACCGGCATTGTGATCCCGGAGGGTGTTACCACTATCGGAAACTATGCGTTCAACCAGTGTGAAAGTCTCATCTCCGTTACATTGCCTTCTACCCTGGAAACTCTTGGAAGAAACGTTTTTGAAGGTTGCTCCCATTTAACCAGTATTGATGACAAAAGCGGCAGGTTTCTGAAAACCGTGGACGACATCGTCTACAGTGCGGACGGAACACAGATCGTTATCGTACTGGCATCGGCTTCCGGAGAAATCCGTATTGCCGAGGGCGTAACGGGAATTCCATACGGTCTGTTTCGCAACAATAGCCGGATCACCGGCATCATTGTCCCCGAGGGCGTTACCAAAATCGAGGACGATGCGTTCAGCTACTGTGAAAACCTGCTTTCCGTCACGTTGCCTTCCACCTTAGAAACTTTAGGAGAAGGCGTCTTCGCTAACTGCAGTAATCTGACCAGTATCGAGGACAAAAGTGGGAAATTCCTGAAGACCGTGGATGGCATCGTCTACAGCGCTGATGGGACAAAAATCATTGCTGTACTGGCGAATGCTTCCGGAAAGCTTCAGATTGCCGAAGGCGTAGCGGAAATTCCGTATGGCCTGTTTAACAACAACGACCGGATCACCGGCATTGTCGTTCCCGAGGGGGTTACCAGCATCGGAAATTATGCTTTCATCAACTGTGAAAACCTGATTTCCGTTACCTTGCCCTCTACCTTGGAATCTTTGGGAGAAAACGTCTTCGATGGTTGCAGCAAGCTGACCAACATTGAGGATAAAAGTGGGAAATTTCTGAAGGTCGTGGACGGTATCGTCTACAGCGCGGATGGGATGAAAATCACCGCCGTGTTGGAATCGGCTTCCGGCGAGATCCATATTGCCGAGGGAGTGACGGAAATCCCGGCTTGGCTTTTTAGCAACAAAAGCCGGATCACCAGCATTGTCGTTCCTGAAGGGGTTACCGCCATCGGGGAGTATGCTTTCAGCTATTGTGAAAACCTGATTTCCATTACTTTGCCCTCTACCTTGGAATCTTTGGGAGAAAGCATCTTCGGTGGCTGCAGCAAGCTGACCAGCATTGAGGACAAAAGCGGGAAATTCCTGAAAACCGTGGATGGCATTGTCTACAGTGCGGATGGGACACAAATCATTGCTATACTGGCATCTGCTTCCGGGGAGATTCACATTGCCGAAGGCGTAACGGAAATTCCGTATGGCCTGTTTAACAACAACGGCCGGATCACCGGCATTGTCGTTCCCGAGGGCGTGACCAGGATCGGGGATTATGCTTTCAGTTGGTGTGCGAATCTGACCTCCATCACTTTACCCTCTACTTTGGAATCGTTGGGGGAAAACATCTTTAACGGCTGCGACAATCTGACCAGCATCGAGGACAAAAGCGGGAAAATTCTGAAAACCGTGGATGGCATCGTCTACAGCACGGACGGGACAAAGATCATTGCTGTGCTGACGTCGGCTGCCGGAGAAGTTCGCATTGCCGAGGGCGTGACGCAGATCCCCGGCTGGATGTTTGACGGCAACAGCCGTGTCACCAGTGTTATCGTCCCTGAGGGCGTGACCGAAATCGGAGACTATGCATTCAGAGGCTGTACAAACCTGACCTCCGTCACGCTGCCCTCTACCTTGAAAACGCTAAGAGACTGTGTCTTTCAAGAGTGTCCAAACCTGGCCAGCATTGAGGACAAAAGCGGGAAAATCCTGAAAATCGCGGATGGTATCGTCTACAGCGCGGACGGGACAAAGCTCATTGCCGTGCTGACGTCGGCTGTCGGAGAAGTCCGCATTGCCGAGGGCGTGACGCAGATTCCCGGCTGGCTGTTTGACAGCAACAGCCGTGTCACCAGCATTGTTGTTCCTGAGGGCGTTACCGAAATCGGCTACTTCGCGTTCAGCGGCTGTACAAACCTGACCTCCGTCACGTTGCCCTCTACCTTGGAAACGCTAAGAGACTGTGCCTTTATAGAGTGTCCAAGCCTGGCCAGCATCGAGGATAGAAGCGGTAAATTCCTGAAGGTCGTGGATGGCCTCGTTTACAGCATGGACGGAACTCAACTCATCGCTGTACTGGCATCCGTTTCCGGAGAAGTCCATATTGCCGAGGGCGTGACGGAAATTCCGGATCGGCTGTTTAGTAAAAACCTTCGAGTCACCAGCGTTGTGGTTCCCGAGGGCGTGACCAGCATCTGGTTCGAGGCATTCTATGAGTGTACAAATCTGACCTCTATCACCTTGCCTTCTACGCTGGAAATGATTGAAGAAGAGGCGATTCCCCTTTCCACCATCATCCGCAGCGAGCCGGGCGTTTACGCGCACACTTGGGCGCTGGCAAACGGCTATACCTGGCAGTCCACCCAGCAGGCCGAGAGCAAGATCATGAAGCTGCCCGCTGGTCTGAAGACCATCCAGCAGGAGGCGTTCCAGGGCAGTCCGGCGGAATGCTTCGTTCTGCCGGACGGCTGCCTCGCGATCGGCGAAAGGGCCTTTGCGGACTGCAAGGAGCTGAAGCTGGTGGAAATCCCCTCCAGCGTTATCGCCATCGCCGAGAACGCCTTTGAAGGCTGCGGCGAGGGACTGGTCGTCGTCACGCCCAAGGGAAGCGCGGCGGAGAGCTTTGCTCAGGCCCACGGCATCAACGTGACCTCCGACGAACCGTAAACAGTTCTTCTATCAACTCTTATAATCTCTTTGCCCCCATCTGCCGCCTGACAAACGGCGGATGGGGGCTTTTCCGTTGTCTTCCGTTGAATCTGACGTTTCAGACAGGAACTGCAAACCGCCGTAGTGGATCGTGATGATTTTGACATGAGTTTTCGAATCGGGCGTATTTTACCCTGATCTTCGGGGGATCCCCCCTCCGCTTTTCCCCGCTCTTGACCTTCCGTCCAAAAGAGGTTACACTACTGATTGTGTACGATCCATTTACCCATATCTCAGGGGGAGGAAACAAACCATGAGCGAAGAGGCAAAGAAAGAAACACCCAGGAAGCCGTCCTCCATGTGGCAGCGTATCGTGACGGGCGCGTGCCTGATCGCCGTTCTGACGCTGGTGCTGTGCCTCGGCGGCTGGTATTTTGCGGCGGCCGCTTTTCTCGCCACCGCGCTGGCGATCCATGAGGAACTGAACGCCCTGAAAGCGGGCGGCCACCGTCCGGTCTGCTGGACCAGCTATGTGGCCCTGTGTCTGGCGGTTCCCGCCATGATGTTCTATTCCTCGCTGGCCATTATCCCGATCCTGACCGTGCTGGGCTTTTTCGTGGTGCTGCAGGTCATGCGACGGGAAGACCCCGATCTGGTGGATATTCTGGTCAGTGTTCTGCCCATGATCACGCTGGTGCTTCCGGGCATGTGCCTGATCGGCCTGCTGGATTCCCCGGCCTCCCTGCAGAAAATGCTGCTGGTGATGGTGTTCGCGGTGGCCGTGGGCGGCGATACCTTCGCCTATTTCATCGGCAGCGCCGTGGGCGGGCCGAAGCTGTGCCCCCACATCAGCCCGAATAAAACCATCGCCGGTTCTGTGGGCGGCCTGCTGGGAAGCATTCTGTGCGCGATCATCGTTGGCCGGCTGTTTTCGCTGGGGGTCACGGATCCCTACCCCGCCCTGTGGGGCGATGTGCTGGTGGGGCTGCTGGGCGGTTTTGCCGGGCAGGTGGGCGATCTGTTCGAAAGCATGGTGAAGCGTCACTGCGGCATCAAGGACTTTGGCACCATCTTCCCCGGCCACGGCGGCATGCTGGACCGGCTGGACAGCATCTTCTTTACCTGTATCATCGTATACAGCTATCGGGCGCTGCTTTTGTATATTCTTTAAGGAAGGGTTCACATGCAGGCAAAGCGTAAAATCGCCGTTCTCGGCTCCACGGGTTCCATCGGCACGCAGGCGCTGCAGGTGGCCGCGCTTCATTCCGACCGTTTTCAGGTCACAGCTCTGACGGCCAACCGCAGCAGAGAGAAGCTCTTCGAGCAGGTGCGCCGGTTTCGTCCCCAGCTGGCCGGGCTGGTAGAGCCGGTCTCAATGGAAGAGATCCCGGACGATCTGAAATTCTGCCAGTGGGTCTTCGGCCCGGAATGCCTGACGCTGGCCGCACAGACGGACTGCGACGACGTGCTGGTGGCCGTGGTGGGCATGGCGGGCCTAAAGGGCGTGCTGGAAGCCTTCCGGCAGAAGAAACGAGTGCTTCTGGCCAATAAGGAAGCGCTGGTCACGGGCGGTCATCTGGTGATGGAGGCGGCCCGGAGAGCGGGCGAGCATTCCCTGCTGCCGGTGGACAGCGAGCACAGCGCCATTTTCCAGTGCTTGCAAGGCGCTGCGGGCAATCCCATCGACAAAATCATCCTGACCTGCTCAGGCGGCCCCTTCCGCACGTGGGACAAGGCGGCCATCCGCAGCGCCACCAGAGCGCAGGCGCTGAAGCATCCCAACTGGGTCATGGGCCAGAAGATCACCGTCGACAGCGCCACGCTGTTCAACAAGGCGCTGGAGATCATGGAGGCCAAGTGGCTTTTCGGCGTGGAAGACGACCGGATCCAGGTGGTTGTCCATCCCCAGAGCGTTATCCACAGCGGCGTGCAGTTTGCCGACGGCGCGCTGATCGCCCAGTTGGGCACGCCGGACATGCGTCTTCCCATCCTGTATGCCATGAGCTACCCGGCGCGCCTGCCCACCGGAGGCGCGCCGCTGGATCTGTTTTCGCTGTCGGGCCTTACCTTCGAGCGGCCCGATCCGGAACGCTTTCCCTCCCTGCGGCTGGCTCACGAATGTCTGCAGGCGGGCGGCGCCGCCTGCTGCGAGCTGAACGCCGCCAACGAGGTGGCCGTGGCTCATTTGTTACAACAGCCGTTACAATCCGCAGGCGGGAACCTTATGACCATTGGTCGAATCTATGAAGTGGTGGAGGAGACCCTGAACCGTCTGGGCGTTCTCCCCGCCGGTTCACTGGACGAAATTCTGGAAGCCGACCGTCAGGCACGGGACGTGGCTTCGTCCCTCCTCGCGGCGGACTGACCCTGTGAATTCGTCCGGGGCGGGCCGCATATACTAGCTTTACAGGGACGCTTTTCCGTCCCCCGGAAAGGAAATCCGTATGACGATCCTGTATGTTCTGTTAGCCATTCTGCTGTTGGGCATCCTGATCATGGTGCATGAATTCGGTCATTTCGCGGTGGCGCGGCTGTGCGGCATTGCCGTCAAGGAATTTTCGCTGGGCTTCGGCCCGGCCATCTGGCAGCGCAAGAGCAGGAAAAGCGACACCACCTTTTCCATTCGTCCCATTCCGCTGGGCGGCTACTGCATGTTCTACGGCGATACCGACGACGACCCGGACGGACAGAAGCAGGACGATCCCCGCAACTACAACAAGGCGCCCGTCTGGAAGCGGATGCTCAGCGTCATTGCGGGGCCCGGCATGAATTTTGTGCTGGCCTTTATCGTAGCCATCGTGCTGATGGGCGCTTACGGCGCGGTAGCCACCACGCCCGTGGTGCAGGAGGTCGAAGCCGGAATGCCCGCCGCCGAGGCTGGCCTGCAGGCGGGAGACGTCTTCGTTCGGGTGAATCAGACCGATGTGGAAAACGGCACCGTGCAGGATGTGAGCAACGCCATCGGCGCGGATGGTTCCTCCGCCCCGGTGGAGATCACCGTTCTTCGGGACGGTCAGGAGCAGACCTTCACCCTGACGCCTCAATACGACAGTGAACTGGAGCGTTACCGGGTGGGCGTGACCATCGCGCAGGGGTATGAAAAAATGACCGCCAGCGCCGTACTGCCCTCCGCCTGGTCGCTGTGCAAGCAGGCCAGCGTAGCCATTGTGGAGGGGCTTGGCAAGCTCTTCACCACTGGGGAGGGCCTGAACGACACCGCCGGCCCTGTGGGCGTGGTATCGATGGTGGCGCAGGAAACCCAGAAGGGCGGCTTCGAGATCTATCTCTATCTGCTGGTCATCATCTCCATTAACCTGGGGCTGATGAACCTGATCCCCATTCCCGGCCTGGACGGCAGCCGTCTCATTTTCATGCTCATCGAAGCCATCCGCCGCAAGCCCGTCAATCAGAAGATCGAAGCGGGCGTTCATCTCTGCGGCTATGTGTTGCTCTTCGGCATCATGATCTTCTTTACCTTCAAGGATGTGCTTCGGCTCTTTGGCAAATAAAACACATCAAAACGCCGGGGATCGTACTTTACAGCGATTCCCGGCGTTTCAGGCTGTCGAAAAACCCCGCATGACACGAAACGAGCGGGGACTACGGCAGTAGTCCCTGCGACGATTGAGTGGCAGCAGTGCCTCCTGTACCTTCACTTTTTCAACAATCTGAGCCCGGGAACCGCTTTTGCAGCGGCTCCCGGGCTTTTTTCACTTCACAAACAGAATACGGCAGGAATAACCGTCCAGCCCAAAGGTAAACCCAACGTCCTTTCCTTCCAGCATGTCCCGCGCCTGACGGACCGGTTCCGGGAAGGAAACCGTCACCCTTTCCACGGGCTTTGCGGAGATATTGACCGCAAACGCCAATAGCTGAGGCGTGCCGGACAGATCGGTGTAGCGGTAATAGCTGATCTTCACCTTTTCGTGATCGGCCCGGGCCTCGTTCGTCCAATAGGGCATCCACTCCGACTGCTCGATGGGGAACCCGCCGAACACCTTCCATACCCGGCTCATCAGCTCCAGCGGATGGTGGATCTCGTTGGGCCGGGGCAGGATGCCGTGCAGAATGGAACAGGCCAGCGCCTGCTCGAAGGTCCACAGGGGACGGTTCTCATAGGCGATAAATTCCACCGGCGCGCCCATGTTCCTGCCCAGGTATTCCGCCCGGAAGTAGTCCAGCTTCACATCCTCCGTATCGCCGTGCATCCGGTCGAACTGCAGGTTTTCCCCGTACCAATTCTGGTGAATGTAGGGAATCGTCAGGAAATTCAGGTATCCGAAAGAATGCACATTGATCTCGCCGCCCCGGGACTGAACGATCTCATACAGCCGCCGGAACATATGCCGCAGCGTTCCCAGACAGTAGCTGCCGTGCAGCCGTCCCCGGCGGTCGTACCAGCCGCAGCCATGCTCCGTGCTGCAGCACAGACGCGGGAAAGTGATGGAATCCAGATACACGCCGTCGATGTGGAATTCGTCCATCAGCCTTGTCACGCCGTTCAGGAACAGCTCTTCGTACTCGCTGTGATAGCACACCACATAATCCCGCTGGAAGGGCACGCGCCACCAGCCGCCCTCCATCGCGCCCTTTTCGTCCACCATTTTCACCTTGTCCTGCAATTCGCTCCATTGGGGAGCCATGGTGGAAAGCTCATAGCCGAAATAAGGCAGCACCTTGATGCCCCGTTTATGGCACTCGTCCACAATGGTATGCAGCTGGTGGGCGGTGAATTCGCTCAGTTCAAACCAGTTCTGGCACTTGTTCCATTTCTCGTGCAGGATCAGCGTAGTGACGCCCTTTTCCTTCAGCTCGTCATAGCGGCCCGCCAGCACGTCGATATAGTTGCCCTTGACCTTGGCGCCGCAGTCGATGTGGAAGGCGTTGTGAATATAGGGCTGTTGGGGGAAGGGCTTCACCGGCGTGGCCTGCACCCCGAAGCAGAACGTGACGGGATGATAGGCGTATACGCCGTCCGCAGGGTCGGCCGTCCAGGTTTCGGGCTGGCTGTCCAGCAGACGCAGGCGCAGAATCAGCTGTTCCCCGTCCCGCACCAGTTCGATGGCCTTCTCCGGATCCTCCGGCTGCCAGCTGCGATCGCTCTCCGCGTACCAGCCCAGCCCCCGCTCCTCATTGCCCAGCCACAGCAGCGCCTTGAAGGGCATGGCCGCGTCCTGCGCGGGGACGGCCCCGCTGGCGGACATGGTGCCCATGGGCCGCTTCGTTCCGTCGGCCAGAGAGATCACGCTGTTGGGGAACATATGGAACAGCGTGGCCGCCTCCGCCCGCAGGGGAATTTCCAGCCACAGCCGGTCCAGCCGGAACCGCATGGGCTTGGCGTCCGCCACGCCGAAGACCTGCGCCACCGTCCGGCCCCGGGGCATCAGCTTCAGGTCGACGTCCACGCCGCCGTCGTAGCCGATCCGGGTGCAGGTATCCAC
>CAKUCE010000137.1 GCA_934643535.1 uncultured Clostridia bacterium
TCCTTCTTTACACCCCGCCCCGCTTCGGTGTATGATAATCAGGAACCCGGCGGAGCTTTTTTGACCCGCTATGATGCAAAGGAGCAGGACGATGCGGATTTATTCTCTCAACGGCGAGCAGTGGCTCATGCGGCAGGCAGGGCAGGAACGTTGGCGTCAGGCGACGGTGCCCGGCTCGGTGTATGCCGACCTGATGCGGGACGGGACCCTTCCCGACCCCTTTTACCGGGAAAACGAGCTGGAGGCCTTTGCCCTGTTGGAAAACGATTTTGTGTATCAGCGCGTATTTGAAGCGGAAGAAACCATGCTGCAGAGCCGAAAGGTGCTGCTGCGCTGCGAGGGGCTGGATACGCTGGCCCATGTCAGCCTGAACGGCCAGCCTGTGGGATACGCCGACAACATGCACATCACCTGGGAGTGGGACGTGAAGCCCCTGCTGCTGCCCGGGGAAAACGTGCTGGAGATCCGGTTCGATTCGCCCATCCGCTATGCGCTCAGCGAGTATGAAAAGCGCCCAGGCTGGTGCAGCCCGGACGCGATTCCCGGCTTCCAGCATATCCGTAAGGCCCACTGCATGTTCGGCTGGGATTGGGGCCCCCGTCTGCCGGACGCAGGAATCTGGCGGCCGATCAGTCTGGTGTGCGTGAACGAGGTCCGGCTGGAGGACGCGCTGATTCTGCAGGAGCATCGGGACGGAAAGGTCTTCCTGAAGGTCACGCCCCATGTGGAATGCGAGCCCGGCGCGGAATGGAGCTGGTCGGCCGCCCTGACCACGCCGGAGGGCGAACGCCGCCCCATGGACGAGGACGGCCGCATCGTGATCGAAGACCCGCAGCTGTGGTGGCCCGCCGGTTACGGCGAGCAGCCCCTGTATCAGGTGTGCGTTACGGTGGACGCGCCCGACGGCCCCCAGCAGTGGAAGCGCCGCATCGGCCTGCGCACTCTGTCCGTCTCCCGGGAGAAGGATCAGTGGGGCGAGGAATTCTGCCATATCGTCAACGGGGTGAAGGTGTTCGCCATGGGCGGCGACTATATCCCGGAGGACAACCTCCTCAGCCGGGTCACGCCGGAACGCACCCGCCGCCTGCTGGAGGACGCGAGGCTGGCACATTTCAACACCATCCGCATCTGGGGCGGCGGCTATTATCCCGATGATTTCTTCTATGACATCTGCGACGAGCTGGGCCTTCTGGTGTGGCAGGACTTCCTGTACGCCTGCGCCTTCTACGACCTGACCCCTGCTTTTGAAGCTTCCATCCGCCGGGAGACGGAGCAGAACGTGCGCCGCCTGCGCCATCACCCGTCGCTGGCCCTGCTGTGCGGCAACAACGAGATGGAAATGTTCCAGGCCATGGCGCTGAAACTGGACGTGAACGGCCAGAACCATGCCTTCGTTCCCTCCGCCATGCATCACCACGCGGATTATATCAAGATGTTCGAGTCCATCATCCCGGAAATCTGCCGGAGGGAAGCGCCCCAGACGTTCTACTGGCCCGCTTCGCCGTCCAGCGGCGGTTCCTTTGACGACCCCAACGGTGAAAACCGGGGCGACGTGCATTACTGGGACGTGTGGCACGGCGAGAAGCCTTTCACTGAGTATCGGAAGTTCTTCTTCCGCTATACCTCCGAGTTCGGCTTCCAGTCCTTCCCCTGCCTGAAAACCGTGGAGAGCTTCACTTTGCCGGAGGACCGGAACATCTTCTCCCGGGTCATGGAGCGCCACCAGCGCAACAAGGCCGCCAACGGCAAGATTTTGTCCTATCTGAGCCAGACCTACCGCTACCCGGAGAGCTTCGATAACCTGCTGTACGCCTCCCAGCTGTTGCAGGCGGATGCCATCCGCTGCGGCGTGGAGCACTGGCGGAGGAACCGGGGCCGCTGCATGGGCGCGGTGATCTGGCAGCTGAACGACTGCTGGCCCGTGGCCTCCTGGTCGTCCATCGACTATTTCGGCCGCTGGAAGGCGCTGCACTACGCGGCCAGGCGCTTCTTCGCCCCGGTGATGATCTCCTGTCAGGAGGAGGGCGAAGTGAGCCAGAACCCGCAGATCAACGAGTTCCGCACTGAGCCCATCCGCGTCAGCGCCCGGCTGTGCGTCAGCAACGAGACCCGGGAGGCGGTCAGCGGCGTGGTACGCTGGGCCCTGCGCGCCCCGGACGGAGCTATCGTCCGGCAGGGCGAAAAGACGGTGGTCGTCCCCGCCCTGTCCAGCCGGTGGCTGGAGGAGGAAGCCTTCCCGGAGGCCAGCGTGACGGAGCATTACCTGAGCTATGCCTTCGTCGTGGAGGGCGAGGCCGTCAGCCGGGGCGCGGTGCTGTTCTGCGCACCCAAGCATTTCGCCTTCCGCAATCCCGACCTGCGGGTCTCGGCGCAGGACGGCGAGATCACGGTGGAAGCGTCCGCTTTTGCCAAGGCCGTGTATGTGGAAAGCAACGACCCCGACCTGATACTCAGCGATAATTTCTTCGACATGAATCCCGGTATTCGGAAGCTACAAGTGCTTCGGGGCAGTGCGAAGGGGCTTCGCGTCCGCAGCGTGTACGATATTTGACAAACGTGGGAAGCAGGGCTGGGACGCGCTGTGCGCCGCTTGCAGCCCTGCTTCCCCGCACTGCCATATTTTTTTCATGAGAAAGGCTGATGAGATTGTCCCGTTTTTTTCGCGGTATGTGCGTGCTTGTGGTTGGTGTGCTGCTTTGCGGCCTGTGCCTTCCGGCGGCTGCGCAGGTGTATGAACAGGAAATGCCCGCCGATTGGCAGGAAAAGGACATCCTGCGCATTACGGCGTTCGCCGTGGGCGAGGGCGACGCGCTGCTGCTGCGGTGCGGCGGCGAAAGCATGATGGTGGACGGCGGGCCCAAGCCCTTCCGGGACCCCATGAAGGAGGCCATGGAACAGCGGGGCGTCCGCCATTTCAAATACCTGCTGAACACCCACAGCCACGACGACCATATCGACGGGCTGTATTACCTGATGCTGAACGGCTTTACCGCGGATGAATACCTGCATCCCTACAGCGAGTGGTGGGCACGGGCGGATAAGGAACTGCATGGGCGCACCATCAAGCTGACGGAAAAACTGGGCATCCCCAACCGGCAGGTGGGGGAGGGCGACACGCTGACGCTGGGCGGCGCGGAGCTGAAGCTGCACCGCTATACCAAGGTGAACAACATGAACGCCAAGTCCTTGCTGGCCAAGGTGACCTTCGGCAGCGCCACGGCCCTTTTGTGCGCCGATATTACGGGCCGCGCCCAGAAGGGGTTCCTGACCCAGCTTGCCCCGGAAGACCTGAAGGCGGACGTGATCAAGATTCCCCATCACGGCATCACGCCGGTGGAGCCGGATTTTCTGACCGCCGTCAGCCCGGAGTTCGCCATCGTGACCAATTACGCGGATGAAAAAAGGCTCTCCAAGCTGATGTATCAGTTGGAGGGCCGGGAAATCCCGCACTATTTCAGCGGAGAGGGAACGGTGGAACTGGCCACCGACGGAACGGACTGGTACGTGTGGCAGACGCTGGGCGAATTTTGATTCAGCCCACGTCCATGACCAGCACCTCGGGACGCTCGCTCATGTCCCGGGCCGTCAGCCGCAGGAAGGGCACGTGGGGCGCGTTCGCGGCATTGATCTGCTGCAGGAATGCCTCCACGCCGGCAATGGGCATGTCCGGATCGAAGTCCGTCTTGTAATGCATGGGGATGGTCAGCCGGGGACGGATCAGCTGACGCACCTGCGCGGCTTCCGCCGCGTCGATGGTGTAATAGCCGCCCACGGGCAGCAGCAGCACGTCCACCCGGCCCAGCTCCCGCACCTGCGCGGGCGTGGGAATGTGCCCCAGATCGCCTAAGTGGGCGATGCGCAGTCCTTCGCTTTCCAGCACGAACATCAGGTTTTGTCCCCGGTGCGCGCCGCCATGATGGTCGTGGCAGCAGGGGATGCCCGTCAGCCGTACGTCGGGCGCGGGCTGCACCTTTCCGGCCGTGTCGATCAGCTTATATTCGCCGGTCAGGCTGCTGACCCCGTCGTGATCGTGGTGATGGTGGCTGACGACGCACACGTTCGCGGCGATCCGGCGCTTGGGGTAATCGTAGAACTCCCCATAGGGATCAAAGGCGACAACGGTGCCTTTTTCGGTAGTAACGGTGAAGAAGGAATGACCCCAGTATTCCAGCAGCATGGCTTACGCTCCTTTCTGGTTTTGCAGATGGACGTTCAGCAGCTGGCCGCCCAGCGTGGGCAGCGGCTTCCCCTGCCGAAGCAGGGCGGCGCAGGTTTCATGAAGGGATTTGAGTTCTCCGGGTCGTACCGTCCAAAGCCACAGGGCCCGGTTCAGCTCCATGGGCTGGACGGCCAGCGGCGCGGGATGCAGCAGCAGCAAGCGGCACAGCGAATAGGCGGCGAAGTCTTCCTCCCGTTTTGGAAAGGCGGGAAGTTCAAGGGTCAAACTGCCCGCCATGTCCTGCCAGACAGCGTCCGCCCGGTCAATGAGCCATAGCCCCGGCCGTTTTTCCGGCAGGAGCCGCCAGCCCAGACGGGTCAGCGCTTCTTCGGCCCCGGACAGGTCGCCGCCCCGGCGGGGCAGGTCGCACACCAGCAGCCCCTCCGGCGTATCACTGAACCGGAGAAAACAGCCGCTCAGGCTGAAAGGCTGCAAGGCTTCGTACAGCGCCGCTTTTGCATCCGTCAGAGAGACCAGCTCATTCATGGGCTTCGTTTTGGCGCATCAGCCGAATCTCCATTTCATGGGCCGCAGCGAACTGGCCGTTCAGGTCCATCTGGTAATGGAGCGAAATTTCTCCGCCTTCTTCATCCAGCCGCGTTTTGAGCCGGGTGCAGAACAGCGCCAGATCCATGCTGCCGAAGGGCGTGTCATACTGCCCCTCGTAGCGCTGGCCCCGGCGGAAGATCATCTGGGTGGCGTAGTCCCCGCCGCGCTCCATCATCAGCGTGTCGTCCTCCAGTGTGATGGTAATGGGCTGGGGCGGCAGGGCTTCGTCCAGCACCTCCTCATAGGTCAGAACGGAGCGGCCGTCCTCCAGCGTGAGCCTGCCCGAGGTCAGCAGGGTGATGGGTTCTTCGGCGTCGTCGCGGCGGGCCACCGCCTGCAGGGAAACCAGCACGGGAATCGTAAGCGTACTACCACCTCATTCGGAGATCCTTGAGAATGAATGTACTATATCACAGAAAAGAGGAACGATGCAATGCTTTGTCTCAAAGCCCGGGCGAAAATCAACTGGACGCTGGACATTCTGGGCCGCCGGGCCGACGGCTATCATCAGATGGATATGCTGATGCAGTCCGTCCGGCTGGCCGACACCCTCTGGCTGGAGGAAAGCGACCGGCTCACGCTGGAGGACGCGGGGCAGGGCTTCCGCACCGAAGCGGGGGACGGAGAGGCCTGCGCCGCGCCCGTTCCCTTTGACGAACGCAATCTGGCGGTCAAGGCCGCCCGGGCGCTGCAAGGGGCCGCAGGCGTAAAGAGGGGCGCCCGGATGCGTCTGCGCAAGGAGATCCCCTCCGGCGCGGGCATGGGCGGCGGCAGCGCGGACGCGGCGGCGGCCCTGATCGGGCTGAACCGGCTGTGGAAGCTGGGCTTCTCCACGGAGGAGCTGGAGCGCATCGGCCTGACCGTGGGCGCGGACGTGCCCTTTCTGGTGCGGGGCGGCCTGTGCCGGGCGGAGGGTATCGGCGAAAAGCTGACCGCCCTGACCCCTGCGCCGCAGGGCTGGCTGGTGCTGTGGCAACCCTGCGACGGCCTGAGCACCGGCGAAATCTTTTCCGCCTTCGACCGCACTCCCTCGGAAAAGCTGGCCCGCCCCCAGACCCTTTGGGCGCAGCAGGCCCTGCTGACGGGCGATTGGGCCGCGCTTGCGGCTTCCATGAAGAATGTTCTGGAGGAAGTCAGCGTGGAAAAACGGCCGGAACTGAACCGTGCCCTTCGTCGTCTGGAAGCGCTTGGCGCGCTGCGGGCCATGATGACGGGCAGCGGCTCGGTGGTCTACGGTTTATTTGACGCTCAAGCAAAAGCGGAAGCGGCGCTTGCAGGGCTTGACAATGAAAAAGGCTTCCGCACAGTGACCTGCACGGAAGCCGAGGGCGTGAGGTTTATTCCTCCTCTTTCGTAAATCCGAACCCGGCGATCTCCGTCACCGGCAGGGAAAACACGACGGAGCCGGCGGGGGAATCCGGCCCCGCTTCTTTCAGAATGGAACGCATGATGGCCGTTTTCTGCTCCGTCTTGGTCAAAATCAGGACGATTTCCTTTTCCGAGGCCAGAGAAACGGCGTAGAATTTCTGGGCGCTATGAGAGCCGGTGCCCTTGCCGTGCACAACGGTGCCGCCGGTGGCCCCGGCCGCCCGGGCGGCGTTCATCACCAGATCGGTGCAGCCCTCGTTGGCGATGGCCAGAATCAGCTCGTAGTCAAAATTCAGCTCCGGGGTATATTTGGGCGATTGTTCGCCACTGAGATAAGCCAAGGTCTTTCCTCCTCCCACACTTTTCACGGGTACCGCAATGGTGATGCCCTGCCCCGGCATCCCCAGAAACAGCCTGCGCTTCAGCTCCCGAATCAGCTCCCGGGTTTTTTCCGGGCTGGCAACGTTCAGAACGATGCGCTTGAAATTGTTCTCGATGCCCAGCAGATCCATCATGCTGCGGGTGGCGGTGCCGCGGCCGTGGGTTGCGATGCTCATGGGCATCCCCAGCTGCTGGCAGAGCTCCGTCATGGCGTCCAGCGCATCCGGATGAATGATCGAAATGATGTAATTCATCGGTTCACCCCCACAGTTCGACGATGTCGTCGTCGCCGTATTCAGGTTCGGGCTGCGCGGCGGGCTTGCGGCGGCCGTAGAGTACGCCCATCATCTGGATGGAGATCAGCGGCATCATGGCTACCAGCGCCACCACGCCAAAGGCGTCCTGCAGCACGTTCCCGCCCAGCGCCGAGCTGGCCCCCATCATGAATTGCAGCATGAACGTGGCGGTCATGGGACCGGAAGCTACGCCGCCGGAGTCAAAGGCAATGGCCGTATAGATGTCCGGCACAAAGAAAGTCAGGATCAGCGCCAGCGCGTAGCCGGGCACCAGGAACCACAGGATGGAAATACCTGTCAGCACCCGCAGCATGCTCAGCCCCATGGCGATGGCAATGGCGATGGAAAGACTCAGCTTGATGGCCTTGCCCGGGATCATTCCCTCGCTGACCTCTTCGATCTGCTTTTCCAGCACATAGACCGCCGGCTCGGCGGAGATGATGAACCAGCCCAGCAGCATAGACAGCGGAATCATCCAGTAGTAGGTCCAGCCGTTGGTCAGCGCCCCGCCCAGCACCGTGCCCAGCGAGGAGAAGCCCACGTTGACCCCGGTCAGGAACAGCACCAGCCCGCCGTAGGTGTACAGGATGCCCACGCAGATCTTGAGAAAGGAGCGGCGGTTCAGCCGGAAGCTGAAAATTTGGAAAATGAGGAAGATCCCCACCACCGGCGACAGGGCCACGGCCATTTCCTTCAGATAAACGGGGAAGGCGGTCAGGTAGGCCCGGCCGATCTCCGTGGTGCTGCCGTAGGAAAGGACGCTGACCTCCGCCGCCGTTTCCGGGCTGGAATAGAAGAAGCCCAGCACCAGCACCGCCAGAATGGGGCCGATGGAGCACAGCGCCACCAGACCGAAGCTGTCCGCCTCGGCCTTCTGGTCGCTTCGGATGTTGGAAACGCCCACGCCCAGCGCCAGAATAAAGGGCACGGTCATAGGGCCGGTGGTTACTCCGCCGGAATCGAACGCCACGCTCAAAAAGTCCGAATCGGCCAGCGCGGCCAGCACAAAAACAACGCCGTAAAACAGCAGCAGCAGCCACCGGAGCCGAATGCCCCGGATGATGCGCAGCATGCACACCGCCAGAAAGAAGCCCACGCCCAGCCCTACCGTGACCAGCAGCACCGTGTTGTTGATGTGGGGCACGGTTTCCGCCAGCACCTGCAGGTCAGGCTCGGCAATGGTGATGGAAAAGCCCAGCACCAGACTGACCAGCAGAATCAGCGGCAGGTTGCGGCTCTTGGTCAGCGCCGTGCCGATGCGGTTGCCGATGGGGGTCATGGAGGTCTCCGCTCCCAGCGTAAAAAGGCCCATGCCTACGATGATCAAAATGGAGCCGAGGAAAAAGCTCAGCAGAAGATCGGGCGACACCGGGGAGACGGACAGGCATAAAAAGCCGACAATCAAAAGAATCGGAAGCACCGACAGCGCTGATTCCTTGATTTTTTCCTGAACAAGACTGTGGTTTTGTTTCAATTCCTGTTTTCGGATGTGTTTTCGGATGGTTGGTTCCTCCTTTCAAAAGTTTTTGGACAGCGTCCGTCGATCAGGTGTTGCCGGACGAAAATCCTC